>NZ_JBHZAG010000006.1:101312-224904 GCF_042754125.1 Amycolatopsis sp. NPDC059235 | reverse complement strand
GCGGGTGCGGCTGCCGCCCGGCCCCGGCCGTCCGGCGGGCCCTGGGCCGGGCCACGCCGGTTACGGGCTCCTTGAGGGAATCAGATTCCCTCAAGGAGCCCTTCACGGACCTCCGAGGGTCGTGAGGGGAACCCTGAGGGACTCAGAGTCCGTGAAGGTTCCCTTCACGGACAGCAGGCGGTGGCTGGGGTCAGGCGACTTCGGTGGACCGGGTGCGGGCGGCGCGGGCGCTCCACCGCCCGTCGTGCCGGTCCACGCGGATCGGGTGGCCGAACGCCCGGCTGATGCTGGCCGTGGTCACCGCCTGCTCGATCGGCCCGGACGACACCACCGAACCGTCCGCGATCAGCAGCGCGTGCGTCGTCGTTTCCGGCAGCTCCTCCAGGTGATGGGTGACCACGATGGAGGCGAGCCGGGGGTGGGTCCGGGTGAGCAGATCGATTGTTTCGAGCAGCTGTTCGCGGGCCGCGACGTCCAGGCCGGTGGACGGTTCGTCGAGCAGCAGCAACCGGGGGTCGCTGATCAGCGCGCGGGCGATCAGGGCGCGGCCGCGTTCGCCTTGGGACAGCGTCGGCCAGCGTTCGCTCGCCTTGCCGTCCAAGCCGAGCAGGCCGATGAGCTCGTCGGCCTGGGCGACCTGTGCCGCGGTGGGCTGCCAGCGCGGGGGAGTTTCGATGCTTCCGGTGACGCCGGTCAGCACGACCTCCCGGATGGTGAGCGGCGAACGCAGCGGATGCCGCGGGTCGACGTGCCCGATGCTGCGGCGCAGCGCCTGCAACTCGACGCGGCCGAGCCGTCCGCCGAGGACGTCGACAGTGCCGGTGGTCGGATGCGTGACCGCACCGCAGAAACCAAGGATGGTGCTCTTCCCCGCGCCGTTCGGGCCGAGCAGCGCCCAGTGTTCGCCCGCCCGCACGGTCAGGTTCACGCCGTGCAGGATTTCCTTGCCCTGCCTGCGGAACACGACGTCGGTCAGGCGCAGCACGACCTCGCTCACGAAAGTGCCTCCTTCAAGGCGGTCAGGTGCGCCCGGCTCAGTTCCGCGGCGGCGGACGCGTCTTTGTCCGCGATCGCGTCGACGAGCGCGAGATGCGCGGCTTGGTCTTCTTCGGGCGCGGTGATCGGCCGGGCGCGCAGCATGTCCGTCATCGCGCGGTGGACGCGCGGCACGAAGCTGTCGAACAGTTCGATCAGCACGTCGTTGTGCGCGGCGACGAGCACCGTGCGGTGGAACGCGGTGTCGGTGTCCACCAGAAATTCGACGTCCGGGTCGCCGAGCGCGCGGGCGGCGAGTGCGCGGCGGATCGCGCGCAGGTCGGTCGGCGTCCGGCGGTGCGCGGCGAGGGCGGCGGCTTCCGCCTCGATGGCGATGCGCGCCTCGATCACCGCCCCGATGGTGGCGCGGCGCAGCACCGCGTCCCAATCCTCGGCGACGTCCAGCGCGGTCACGAAAACGCCGGCGCCTTGCCGGGAATCGAGCACGCCTTTGCCCGCCAATTCGCGGATCGCCTCGCGCATCGTCGAACGGCCGACGCCCAGTTGCGCGGCCAGTGTCGTTTCCCCGGGCAATTTGTGACCCAGCGCCCATTCTCCGGCGCGAATGCGTGCCAGAAGGATTTCCGCGGCCTGTGCGGCGAGCGGGTGCCGGTGCACGAGAGGGGGCATCAGGACGGCCTTCTGGTCGGGCGAAGCCACGGGAGCGAGGCTACTGCGGGACATTCTTCCGGCGGGGTGTCGAGTGTGGAGCGTCACTAGTCTACTTGTCTGAGGAGCACGGTATTTTCTGACCCGTTCGGGTGGGTTACGGTGTTTCGACTGCCGGATTTCGCCCGTTCCGGGTAAGGATCGGCCGCATGCGTGCCAGGAAAATGGCCGTCGTCGGCGGAGCTCTCGCCGCGGCGGTGTGTGCAGTGGCGTTCGTGGCCGGTCCGGGCGCGAGCGCCGCTCAGCTGCCCGGGGGCTTGGGCCCGTGCGTCGGCGACGCCTGCCCGGGCAAGTACCCGCCGGTCAACAACGGGCCGTTCGCGGGACGGGACAACGGCATCAACGTCTTCGCCGGCGGCGATTTCCTCGTGCGCGAGGGCGCGGCCGAGGCCGAGGGCCGGGTCGTGGTGCTCGGCGGCTTCGACATGAACAAGCGGGCGGGCGGGTCCGCGATCTACAACGTCGGCATCGCGGGCGTCGGCTCGCGCGTGCCCCCGCCGGACGGCGGCGATTTCCTGACCACCGGCAAGAACGTCACGGTCGCGCCGAACCAGCGGCTGCTCGCGGACGACGGCGTCGTGCGGTACGGCGGCACTGTCACCGGGACCGTGACCGGCACGCTGAAGCAGGACCCGAACGCGGCGGACCCGTACAAGCAGCTCCGGCCGCAGCTGCAGGAAGCCAGCACCTGCTACGGCAAATCCGCGGCGACCGGGACGGCCAAGAACGAGGGCTACCGCACGCTGTTCACCGGCGACGGGAAGTCCGCGCTGCAGGTGTTCAACGTCGACTTCGACCTCACCGGCCCCGGCGGCGGCATGCAGGGCCTCGAGTTCGCCGGCATCCCGGCCGGCGCGACCGTGCTGGTGAACCTCGTCGGCGGCAACCGGGTGATCAACACCTACACCGGCGACCTCGCCGACCAGGACCCGATCAACCACCTGCGCGAGAAGCTGCTGTGGAACTTCCCGGACGCGTCGAAGGTGAAGATCGCCGGGCAGGCGCAGTTCCAGGGCAGCGTGCTGGTCGGCAACCCGTCCAGCGACACGACGGTCACTGCTTCGGGCACCAACGGCCGGTTCTTCACCGCGGGCAATCTGCTGCACACTTCCGAGGGCGCGGCGGGCGGGCAGGAGTTCCACGCCTATCCGTTCAACGGCGACCTGCCGGATTGCGCGGCTCCGACGACCACGCCTACGACGCCTACGACGCCGACCAGCACGACGTCCACGTCGACCAGCTCCAGCACCACGACGTCGACCAGCACTACGACGTCGAGCACGGAGCCGACCAGCTCGACCACCACCAGCACGTCGAGCACGGAGCCGACGTCGAGCACCACGTCGAGTTCCTCCACGACCTCGACCACGACGACTGAGCCGACGAGCACCACGTCGTCCAGCACGACCTCGTCGAGCGCCACCTCGTCGACGAGCTCGACGACCTCCAGCTCCACGGCGCCGACCGGCCCGTCGGAGACGGAGTCCTCGACCGCGCCGACGTCGTCCAGCGCGACGTCCTCGAGCTCGCAGCCGACGTCCTCGGCCAGCAGCACGAGCCCGACTACGTCCAGCTCGTCGTCATCCAGTTCGGCTAGCTCGTCCAGCTCGTCTTCGGAGGCCCCGGCCCCGATCACGACCACGAGCGACAACTCCGGCGGTGTGGCCCCCGGAACCGGCCCGTCGGACCAGGGCCCGCTCGCCTCGACCGGCGCGGACATCCGCGGCTACCTGATCGGCGGCGGTGCGTTGCTGCTCATCGGCGGCGCGCTGGTGGCGGCAGTGGCGGTTCGCCGCAAGCGCTCCTGACCAAAGCCGTGAAGGGCTCCTTGAGGGAATCTGATTCCCTCAAGGAGCCCTTCACGGCGTTCGGCTAGCGGGCGGCGGGCGTGCGGGCGGCGCGGTATTCGGCGGCCCGGGCCTCGTAGGCGCGGAGTTCCTCTTCCCGGTCCGGCACGTCGTGCGGGACGCCGTCCGGTTGGTCGGCGAAGAAGCCCCGCAGCGCCGCGTTCGCGTCGGCGGCCAGGTGTCCGGTGCGGGCGAACATCGTCGTTTCGTAGCGGGTCAACGCGGCTTCGACGGTCGGCTCCTCGTGCAGCGCGTGCGCCAATTCGGCACCGTCGAGCAGGGCCAGGTTCGCGCCGTGCCCGCCGAACGGGGCCATCGCGTGCGCGGCGTCTCCGAGCACGGTGATGCCCGGCACCCGTTCCCACGTCAGGGGAGCGGGCAGCGCGGTGAACGCGCGCGCTACGTAGTCGCCGTCGTTGTCGGTCAGCAGCGGACGCACTGTCGGGCCCCAGTCGCGGAACTCACGGAGCAGGAATTCCCGCACCGAGGCGCGGTCAGCGAGGTCGACGCCTTCTCGCTCGGCCCAGTCCTCTTCGGCGCGGAACGCGACGTAGCCGCGGATCACTCCGTTGCTGTTGCGCTGCACGATCACCGCCCGGCCCGCGCCGTCGGTGGTGAAGAGCTGGCCGTTGCCGACCAGGGCCGCGATACCGGGGTGCCGGGTTTCGACGTCGTCGAACCGGACGTCCAAAAAGGACACGCCGAGGTAGTCCGGCATCGCGTCGGTGAGCCGTCGGCGCACCTTCGACCAGGTGCCGTCCGCACCGATCACGACGTCGGCGTCCACTGTGGATCCGTTGGCGAACTTCAAGCGGTGGACGCCGTTTTCGGTCGTCAGGCCGGTGAGTTTGTGTCCCCAGTGGACGGTTCCGGGGGCGAGCTGTTCGTGCAGCATGACGCGCAGTTGGCCGCGGTCGATTTCCGGGGCGGCGGTGTCGTCGTCGGCGGGCGTGAATTCCTTCAGCAGGGTGCCGTGGTGGTCGCGTCTGGTCATGGCTTGGCCTTCGACGCGGGCCAGTGCGTGGAAGGCGGGCAGCAGCCCGGCGTCCTCCAGGGCGATTTGCCCGCTGTCGGCGTGCAGATCGAGCGTGCCGCCGGGATCGCGTGAATCCACGGCGGTGTCGGCGTCGAACACAGTCGCGGCGAGGCCGTGCCCGTGCAGGACGTGCGCGGCGAGCAGTCCGCCCGGGCCGCCGCCGACGATCGCGATGCGCGGTGTCTCTTTCATGGTCTTCCCCTCTCGTGCCGGTGTGGTCTGCCGCCCAGCATAAGTGGAACCATGCAGAAAGTGCAACAGTACAACTTAGTGAGTCATTGCACCTTACTGTGGCCGCTTGGCCGCCAGTCCGGCGAGCACGATCCCGAGGGCGTATTCGAAGCTGTCCCCGACGGTGCTCCCGGCTGCCTGGCGTTCCCGCATTCCCTGCACCATCAGCGGAAACGGGATGCTCTCGATGGTCGCGTCCAGGTCGTCCGGCCAGGTCTGGTCCTCGACGGCGCGGCCGAGGACGAAGTGCACGTACACCCCGGCGCACCGGGTCGCGTCGGCGAGCGGGAACCCGGCGCGGTGCAGCACGTCCACCGCTCGCTCGGCGAATTCGCCCAGCGAGCGGGCGGTCCGGAGGTCCGCGCCGAGCGCGATGCGGGCGCCGTCCCGGTGGCCGAGGAGGGCGGCGTGCAGGGCGGTTCCTGCTCGCTCCAGCCAGGACAGCCAAGGGGTGTCCAGTGGCGGGAGATCGTCTAGGACGGGAGTGATGAGAGCGTCGGCGAGGTGGTCGAGCAGGGCCCGTTTGCTGCTGAAGTGCCAGTACAGGGCGGGTGCCTTGACGCCGAGTTCGGTGGCGAGACGGCGCACAGTCAGCTTGTCGAGGCCGTCGGCGTCGACAAGGGCGAGTGCGGTCCGGACCGCGGCGGGGATCTCGATCGGCAAGGCGGTTGCCTCCTTAACTAGTTCAGGGCAGTCTAGTCTTTAACAAGTTAAGGAGAGTCATGGACGCAGACGTGGTGATCGTCGGTGCAGGTCCGGTCGGACTGTTCCTCGCCGCCGAACTCCGGCTCGGCGGCCTCCAGCCGCTGGTGGTGGAGCAGCTCGCGCAGCCCGCGACGGAACGGAAGGCGCGCGGTATCGGCGTGCTCGCGACGGAGGCGCTGACCCGGCGCGGTCTCGGACCGCGGCTGGCGGCGGCGCACGAGGAGGGGATGCGCGATTTCGCCCGCGACCACGGCAGTTCGCTCGGCCACTTCGCGAACATCCACAAACTCCTGTCGGACGAGGACCGCCCGCGTACGCACATCTGGCAGCCGGAGCTGGAGCGGCTGCTTGCCGGACACGCGGTCGGCGTCCCGGTGCGGAGGGCGCATCGGGTGACGGCGATCGAGTCTGATGTAGACGGTGTGACGGCGATTGTCGAGACGCCGCAAGGAGAACGGCGGATTACTGCCGCCTACCTCGTGGGTTGTGACGGCGGCCGCGGGAAAGTTCGACGCCTCGCCGGGTTCGGGTTTCCGGGCACGCCGCCGTTGTTGCGGACGCTCGCGGGCCAGGTTCGGTTCGAGGGGCCAGTGCCGGCTGCCGGACGTTACGCTGACGGGGCATTCATGCACGGCGGAAGCATGGCTGGCGTCACCGAGTTCGCCCGCGACGGCGAGTCCGACGGGCCGGTCACTCCGGCGGAGCTTGCGGCGGCGATTCGGCGGGTGACCGGCGAGGACGTCACCGTGACGGAGGTGCGCGATTCCCGCCGGTTCGCCGACCAAGCCCGCCAGGCCGACGACTACCGGCGCGGCCGGATTCTGCTCGCGGGCGACGCCGCGCACGTGCACTCGCCGAGCGGCGGGCAAGGGCTCAACCTCGGCCTGCTGGACGCGGCGAACCTCGGCTGGAAGCTGGCCGCGGTCGTGCGCGGGGAAATGCCGGAGACGTTGCTGGACAGCTACTTCCGCGAACGCGGCCCGGCCGGCGCGGCGGTGCTGCGCAATACGCGCGCGCAGTCGGCGTTGCTCGCGCCGGGACCGCATGTCGACGCGCTGCGGGAGATCGTCGCGGAGCTGATGGATCTTCCGGAGGCGAACCGGTACTTCTCGGACCTGCTGTCCGGAGTGAAGGAGCGGTACGAATTCCCTTACCCCGCTGAGGAACCGGTCGGTCTGCACAGTCCGGACAGGTCCCTTGTGGACGATGAAGGCCGGGTCACGCTGCTGTCCGACCACACTCGCACGGGACGGGGTGTGCTGGTGCTCGATCCGGAGAGCCGCGATCTCGCCGCGCTGGCAACGAAGCGGATCGAGGTGGTCCCGGCGACGAACACCGAGTCGTTCCTGCTGCGCCCGGACGGGGTCATTGCCTGGGCTGGGGGAGAAGCCGAACTGAAGGTCGCGCTGGACACCTGGTTCGCCTAGGCGTTCGCGCGGCTCCGCCACAGCAGCCAGCCGAAGTACGGTGCGCCGATCAGTGCGGTCACCAGGCCCGCCGCGATCTGGGTCGGTGCGAGGACCGTGCGTCCCAAGGTGTCCGCGACGCACACCAGCACCGCTCCCAACGCAGCGGCCACCGG
Source organism: Amycolatopsis sp. NPDC059235 (assembly GCF_042754125.1). Taxonomy (NCBI): domain Bacteria; kingdom Bacillati; phylum Actinomycetota; class Actinomycetes; order Pseudonocardiales; family Pseudonocardiaceae; genus Amycolatopsis; species Amycolatopsis sp. NPDC059235. The sequence goes on along the minus strand of NZ_JBHZAG010000006.1, from coordinate 217,799 downwards.
CAGCGAGCGCGAGTGGCGGGAACCCACCAAAGCGCGCGCGGCGTGCGGGGCGACGAGGCCGACGAAGCCCAGCGCGCCCACGGCACACGCGGCAGCGGCGGTGAGCACCGCGGCGAGCGCGGCGAAGGCGAGGCGAGACCGGTCCAGCGGGACGCCGAGCACGCGCGGCACATCCTCGTCGAGTGAGACCAGATCGAGCGTCCGCGCGCTGGACAGCGCGATCGGCAGCGCGATGACCAGGCACAACAGCACCGGCAGGACCTGGCCGAACTCGCGGCCGTAGGTCGATCCGGCGAGCCAGGTGAGCGCGAGGTGCGCGTTCCACGGCGAGGTGAGCACCACGACGAGCGTCGTGATCGCCTGCGCGCCCGCGCTGACGCCGATGCCGACCAGCACGAGCCGGTCCGACGACAGCCCCCGGCCGCCCGAACCGCGGCCGGTGGCGAGCCAGTGCACGAGGGCGAACGTCGCGAACGCGGCGACGGTCGCCGCGCCCATCATCGGCCAGATTCCGATGCCGGGCACCAAAAGCACGACGCTGATCGCGCCGACGCTCGCGCCGGGCGTCACGCCGAGCAGGCTCGGTTCGGCCAGCGGGTTGCGGCAGATCGCCTGAACCAGCGACCCCGCGACGGCCAGCGCCGCCCCGCCAAGCAATGCTGCGAGCATCCGCGGCCAGCGCAGGTCGAGCGCGAACGACACCTCGGTGCCGGACACCCCGCGCAGCCAGTTCAGGACGTCGCCGAGCAGCACGATCCGGTCGCCGAGCAGGAGCGCGGCGATCACTGCGCCGACGAGCGCGATCGCCAGCACGACGCCGGTGCCGGCCACCCAACGGCGCGACCGGACCGTGCCGTGTGTTCCGCGGGCGGACGGTGTTCCGGAGGGTTGCCGCCGGGCCAGCCAGACCAGCACGGTCGCGCCGGCGAGGGTCGTCACGACGCCGGTCGGCACCGAAACCGCTTTTTCGGCCGGAACGAGGGCGCGCAGCAGGACGTCGGCGGCCACGACGACCAGCGCCCCGGTCAGTCCGGCGAGCGGCAGCAACACCGGATGTTTGCCGAGCCCGGGCACCCGGTTGGCGAGCAGCCGCGCGATGACCGGCGCGCACAGGCCGACGAATCCGATCGGCCCGGCGACGGTTACCGCGACCGCCGAAAGCAGCACCGCCACGACGACGGCGAAAGTGCGCGTGCGACGGACGTCGATGCCCAGCACTCGCGCGTGATCGTCGCCGAGGCTGAGCACGTCGAGCCGGTGCGCGAGCAGGAGCGTGGCCACGATGCCGATCGCGATTACCGGTGCGGCAAGGGAAACCTGGCGCAGTCCGGATTGGACTGTCGTTCCGCTGCCCCAGCCGTACAGGCCCGCGGTGCGCTCCTGGAACAACATCAGCAGCACCGACGTGAGCGCGGTCAGCGCCAGCGCGATCGCGGACCCGGCCAGCACGAGCCGGGCCGCTCCGCCGCTGCTGCTGCGAGCGACGAGCAACACCAGCCCGGCCGCCGCGAGACCGCCGACGAACGCGACGATTCCGTTGACGTAGAAGGGAAGCGAGATCCCGAACGCCGCGACGCCGACCACCGAGACGTACGCACCGGCGTTGACCGCGAGCGTGTCCGGCGAGGTGAGCGGGTTCCGCGCCACCGACTGCAGCACGCAGCCCGCGAATCCGAGCGCCAGCCCCACGAGCAGTGCCGCGGCCAGCCGGGGGAGCCGGCTGGCCACGAGCACTGCCACCGCCTGGCTGCGCGCGTCGTCGTCCGTGCCGGGGAAAACGGCGCGCAGGAGTTCGCCGAGCCCGACGTGCGACGTGCCTTGCAGCAGGTGCACGGCGGACAGGACGAGCAGCGCGACAATTCCGCTGAGGAAGACGACGGACGCCGTCAGCCTCGGTTTCCGCGAGACGAGCGGCGGCCGGGCGGGTGCGGGGGCTGGTGCGGTCATCGGATCAGCGCGTCAGCGCGCCGGTGAGCGCGTCCACGTAGGCGATCGCCGACTTCGGGCCGCCGAACATCCAGATGCCGTCCGGAATCCGGTGCAGCTTCCCGGCCTTGACGAACGGCAGCTGCTTCCACACCGCGTTGCCCGCGAGTTCCTGGGTGAAGACGTCGGATTCGGCGGCGTTGGCGGCGTAGACGAAGGACGTGGCCGGATCGGTGATCTTGGTCAGGCCCTCGACGTCGGTGGGGGCGAGGCCGTAGACCTTGTCGCCCTCGCCGGTCCACTGGTTCGCGACGCCGAGCTGGTCGGCGATGCTGCCCAGGAACGAGCCCTTCGTGTACATCCGGACGGTGACCGTGCCAGAGGTCGAGTAGCCGTCGGTCATGACGAACTTGGCGCCGGTTTTGCCCGCGTCGGCCAGCTTCTTCTTGCCCTCGGCGACCTTGGTGTCGAATTCGGCGAGCAGGTTGCGGCCCTGCTCCTGCGTTCCGGTCGCCTCGGACAGCGTGGTGACGGTCTTGCGCAGGTAGCCGATCGGATCGGCCGAATCCGACCCGCGCAGCGTGAGCACCTTCGTCTGCTTCGAGAGTTGCGCGATCACGTTCTCCGGCAGGTCCGTGGTGGTGACCACGAGATCCGGGTGCAGCGCGGCGACCGCGTCGAGGCTCGGCTCGCCGCGGGTGCCGACGTCCGGAGTGGACGCGGCGAGCGGCATCACCTTGTCGTAAGTGTTGTAGCCCTTGACGTCCGCCGCGCCGATCGGCTTCACGCCCAGCGCCAGCAGGTTCTCGGTGAGGCCCCATTCCAGCGACACGACCTTGGCGGCCGGCGCGGGCAGGTCGAGCTTGCCGCGCTCGTCGGTCAGGTGGACCGGGCCGGACGGCTTCGCGGAGGCGGCCTGGCTCTGGTCCGCGGGGGCCTCGGTGGTGCCGCACGCGGCGAGCGCGAACGTGGCGAGCAGCGCCGCGGCGGTCTTCAGGAACGGCCTGCGGGCAGGTTTGGGCACACTGGACACGGGGGTTTTCCTTTGAACTCGGGGATGGGTCAGGCTGAGCGGACCGGCCGCGGCCGGGAGGTGTGCCGTCCGACCGGGCGCGTGCGGACGTGCCCATCGTCGTCGACATGGACGTCGATGCGCAGGCCGTAGACGTCGCTGAGCGCCTCGGCGGTCAGCACGTCGGCCGGGCGGCCGGTCGCGCGGACGGCGCCGCGGCACAGCAGCACCACCTCGTCGGCGACGGCGGCGGCCTGGTCGAGGTCGTGCAGCACGACGCCGACCGCGACACCGTGCTCGTCGGCGAGGTCGCGGACGAGGTCCAGCGTTTCGATCTGGTAGCGCAGGTCGAGGAAGGTCGTCGGCTCGTCGAGCAGGACGACACCGGTGTCCTGGGCGAAGCAGGTGGCCAGCCAGACGCGCTGGAGTTCGCCGCCGGACAGCTCGTCCACCGGGCGTTCGGCCATCCCGTCGACGCCGGTGTGCCGCATGGCTCGCTCGACCAGCTCCGGTCCTTCGGGATCGCCGGAGCCGAAGCGGCCGCGGTACGGGTGGCGGCCGTAAGACACGACGTCGCGGACGCGCACGCCGCCGGGCGTGGGGCGCGACTGGGTCAGCAGCGTGACCTGGCGGGCGAACTCCTTGGGGGACAAGGCGAGCGCGTCTTGTCCGGCCAGGGCGAAGTCGCCCGCGGTCAACGGGTGCAGCCGGGCGAGCGAGCGCAGCAGCGTCGACTTGCCGGAGCCGTTGGGGCCGACCAGGACGGTGACCGCGCCCGCGCGCAGGACGATCTCGGCGTCCTGGACCACCGGCTTTCCGCCGTAGCCGAGCGCGAGCCCGGTGCCGGCGAGCGCCGGTGCTTCCGGCCAGGAGTGACTCATGAAGGTTAGCCTAACCTGATCGAGTGAAATTCCGAAAGCGGACACCGCGGCGGTGTCGGACGTCACGGGCGTTTTGTACCGGGCGGGCCCGCCAGGATGTGAAACGCCTTTGCCGCGTGCCGTTGCCGCTCTAGCTTCTGATCGGGTCAGAGGTTTTCGGATTTCCGGGTGACGAGGGGAGCCGGTGCGTGGCCACGGGCGAACTCGCGACGACGACGCTGCCGGTCGGGGCAGGCTGGCTCGGGTCCCGCATCGGCGAGCGCACCGCGCGGGGCGTGGCCGGGACGGTGTCCGGCCTGATCCGCGACGGGGAGGTGCCGCCCGGCACGCGGCTGCCCACCGTGCGGGCGCTGGCCGCCGAGCTTTCGGTGAGCCCCACGACGATCGCCGAGGCGTGGTCGCAGCTGCGGGCGGCCGGATTGATCGGCACGGGCCGGCGGCGCGGCACGATAGTGCTGGAACCGCCTTCGAGCCCGCCGCCGGAGCGCGCGTTTTCCGGCTGGCAGACGGTCGATCTGGAACACGGCCTGCCGGATCCGGGATTGCTGCCGCCGCTGGAGGACGCCGTCGCCGCGGGTGTCCACACGGAACGGTTCGGCGGCCTGGTCAAGAACTCGATCACGCCGCAATTGCGCGCCGCGGTGAAGCCGACGTGGCCGTTCGCCGCCGAATCGTGGACGGTCGCGGCCGGCGGGCAGGACGGGATGCTGCTGGCCTGCCAGGCGGTCGCGCGGCCGGGCGACGTGATCGCGCTCGAAGCGCCGACCGCGCCGTGGCTGCGCGAATTGCTGCGCCGGTCGCGGATCCACGTGGTGCCGGTGCGATGCGACGAGGACGGGCCGCTGCCGTCCTCGCTGGCCGCGGCGCTGGAACACCGGCCGGTCGCCTTTGTCTATCAGCCGCGCGCACAGTCGCCGCTCGGGCATTCGGTTCCGGCGGACCGGCTCGCGGAACTCGCCGCCGTACTGTCCGAAGAGGACCTCACGGTGATCGAGGACGACGATTTCGGGCCGTTGGCTTCGTCCCCGTCGCTGAGCCTCGGCACGCGCTTGCCCGGCCGGGTGTTGCTGGTGCGGTCGTATTGCACGGCGTTCGGGCTCGAATTGCGCAGCTGCGTGATCGGCGGGTCGGCGGCGCTGGTGGAGCGGGTGCGGCAGCAGCGCGGGCCTGGGTCGGTGTGGTCGAGCCGGATTCTTCAGGACGCGCAGGCGTTTCTGCTGACCGATCCCGGCAGCGCGGAACTGCTGAACCGGGCTCGGAATCGGTACGCGCAACGGCGGACGGCGTTGACGGAAGCGTTGCGGGAGCACGGGATTTCGGTGCGAGCGCGGGACGGGCTGACGTTGTGGGTGCCGGTTCCGGAGGAGTCGCGGACGTTGATGACCTTGGCGGCCAACGGGGTTTCGGCCGGGTCGGGTACTCGTGCGGGCAATCCGGGGACGCCGCATATCCGGATAGCGACGGGGCAGTTGCCCGATGATCCGGCTCTCGTGGCGGATCTGGCCCGGATGATCGCCCGGGCCGCGCGGCGGTCTTGATGTCTGTTTTGGACAATGCCGCGTGGGCTTCGCTTACTGGCCCGCATGCCGGTTTCGCGGAGCGGGTCGGACAGGCCGTGCGCTATCCAGTCGATGTTTCGGTCTTCTCGGCCGTGCCCGACGAGCCGACTGCCGGCGTGTGGGACGACGTCGCCGCGCTCGCCGGTCCCGGGGCGGTGGTGCCGGTCTTCTCGCAGGCTGGGCCGCCTCCTCCGGATTGGGAGCTGCTGGAGGAGATGGCCGGGGTCCAGCTGGTGGACGCCGGGGTCGACGCCGCGCCCGACCCGGAGGCTGTCCGGTTGACGGTGGCCGACGTGCCGGAGATGCTGGATCTGGTCGCCCGAACGAAACCTGGTCCGTTTTTGCCGCGGACTGTGCTGCTCGGGACGTATCTCGGCGTCCGGCACCACGGCGCGCTGGTCGCGATGGCGGGGGAGCGGCTGCACCCGCCGGGGTGGACGGAGATCAGCGCGGTGTGCACGGACCCCGCTTATCGCGACCGCGGTCTCGCCGGGCGGTTGGTGCGCGCGGTGGCCGCGGGGATCCGCGAGCGGGGCGAGACGCCGTTCATGCACGCGGTGGCGACGAATGTGAACGCGATCCGGCGTTATGAGGGAATGGGGTTTCGGTTGCGGCGCACTAATACGTTCGGGCGGGTGCGCGTTCCGGAGGACTGGCGAGCGGCGGCTTGAATCAGCTCCCGGTTCGGTAGTGCTCTCCTTGCCGGGGAAGGGCAAGACAGAACGGATGCCCGGCGGGGTCGGTGTAGACGCGGAACAGGGGCGCGCTGTCCACTAGCCGCGCTCCCAGCGCCAGGACCCGGCGTTCGGCCTCGTCGAGATCGGCCACCTCGAAATCGAGGTGCATCTGCTGCGGATCGCGCGGGTCCGGCCAGGCCGGCGGGCGGTAATCGGAGACCTGCTGGAAGCCGATGCGCGGTTCGCCTCCGGACGTCGCGGCGATCGACACCCACGCTTCTTCGTCTTCGACCCGGTGCATGCCCAGCAAGGCCTCGTAGAACGCGGCCAGTTTCCGCGGTTCCGGGCAATCGACGACCAGGGCGAGCCAGCGTCCGATATCTGCCCAGTCTGGCAGGCCTCCGGCGGGCCGGAGGCCTGCCAGGCGTTCAGGAATCGCTTAACGGCAGGCCCGGCGGGTTCACGTCGGCCTTCTTCACCGCTTCGTTCTCCAACCCGTACGCCGCAAGCCATTTCGCGTACTGGCCATGCTGAATCAGATAGTCGATCGCCGCCGCGACCGGCTTCACCAGGCCGTTGTCCTTTTTGGTCGTAGCGGCGATCAGCCCCTGCAGCGTGGCCCCGGCGCCGGAGTACTTGCCCGCGCTGCGGGTCGGGTTCGGGGTCTTCGCGGTCTGTGTCGCGTGGTAGGCAATGCCCGGGTTCGGCGCGAAGTACGCGTCGATTCGGCCGGACGCCAGTGCCAGGTACGTGCTGTTCTTGTCCGCGAAATTGCGTACGTCGAGCTTCTTGCCCTCAGCGGTCAGCTTGCGCTGCCATTCCTTGAGGATTTTCTCCTGGTTGGTCCCGCTGTCGACGGCGACGGTCTTTCCGGCCAGCACTTCGTAATTGCCGTCGAAGTTCCACGTGTTCGCGCGGTTCGTCTCGAAGCCGAGGTTGTCCTCGCGGTAGGCGGCGAAGTCGAAACCTTGCTGTTTGCGCTGTTCGGTCACCGTGATGTTCGAGAACCCGGCGTCGAACTGGCCGCTTTGCAGGCGTACGAACAGGTTTTGCCAGGAGGCGTTCTGGACGTCCGGCTCCAACCCGAGCACCGCGGCGACGAGACGGCCGAGGTCGGGTTCGGCTCCGGTGAGGGTGCGTTGATCGGTGCCGACGTAGGCCAGCGGCGGGAAGCCGGACGGCAGCGCGCCGACGCCGATCGTCAGCTTGCCCTTGTCGAGAAACTTCTTCGGCAGTTGCGCGCGGATCTCCGCGACGACGGGGACGGTCAGCGAAACCGGGTGCGCGTCGGCGGTGTTCGCGGCGACCGAAACGGTCTGCGAGCCGTTCGCGCTGGTCGACGCCTGGGTGCTGCCGCCGCACGCGCCGGCGAGCAGCGCGACTGCGGCGAGGACGGGCAGGATCGTGCGGGTTTTCATGCGTGCTCCGGGATTTCGAGGCGAGCGACCTTCCCGAGGAAGGCTCGGGTCCGGTCGTGGCGAGGGTGGTCGAGGACGGCTGACGGCGGTCCTTCTTCGATGACGCGGCCTTCGTCGAGGAATACGACATGGTCGGCGATTTCGCGAGCGAAGCCGATTTCGTGTGTCACCACGATCATCGTCGTGCCGGAGCGGGCCAATTCGCGGATCACGGCCAGCACTTCGCCGACCAGTTCCGGGTCGAGCGCGGACGTCGGTTCGTCCAGCAGGATCAGCTGCGGTTCGAGCGCGAGCGCCCTCGCGATGGCGACCCGTTGCTGCTGCCCGCCGGACAGTTGCCGCGGGTACGCCCTTTCCTTGTCCTCGAGACCCACGCGGGCAAGCAATTCCTTCGCCCGCGCTTCCGCGTCGGCACGCGCGAGCCGTTGTGTGACGATCGGCGCTTCCACGATATTGTCGAGGATCGTGAGATGCGGGAAGAGGTTGAAATTCTGGAACACAAAGCCGATCCGGGACCGTTGGCGTAGGATCGCGCGCTCGCTCAGTTCCTTGAACCGGTCGCCGTGCACGCGCACGCCGACGAGTTCGTCGTCGATGCTGACGTAGCCGCTGTCAAGGCGTTCCAGATGGTTGATCGTCCGCAACAAAGTCGATTTCCCGGAACCGGACGGTCCAAGGATCACGGTCACTTGCCCGCCGGGCGCGGTGAGGTCGACGTCGTCTAGCACGCGGATTCCGTCGTACGTCTTGACCGCGCTGCGCACGCGGACTTCGGCGCTCATCGGGCCACCCCCAGCGCGCGCAGCCGGGCGCGGAACCGCTGGAACGGCGTCGGCGGAACGGTGCGCAGCGCGCCACGGGAAAAGAAGCGCTCGACGTAATACTGGATCACCGAAAGGACGCTGGTGAGAATGATGTACCAGACCGTGCCGACGAGCAGCAGCGGAATGATCTGTCCGCTGTTGGTACTGGCCTGGGTTTCGACCACGCCGAACAATTCCAGCAGCGACGTGATGTAGACGACCGAAGTGCCTTTGAGCAGGCCGATCAGCTGGTTGGCGTAGGCGGGGACGATCGCGCGAGTGGCCTGCGGCAGGATGATTCGCCGGTATTGCCGGGATCGCGGAAGCCCCAGCGCGGCCGCCGCTTCGAGCTGGCCCTGGTCCACCGAAAGCACGCCGGCACGAACGATTTCCGCCGCGTACGCGGCTTCGTTCAGGCTCAGGCCCAGCACTGCGACGACGAAGAAACTCAGCACGTCGGTGGCGCTGAAGCTGAAAAACGACGGGCCGAACGGGATGCCGAGGCTGAGCGTGCTGTACAGCGCGGTCACGTTGGCGAGGAACAGCAGCAGCACGATCAGCGGAATCGAGCGGAAGATCCACACGTAGGCCCACGAAACCGCTTGGATCAGCGGGTTTTTCGACAGCCGCAGCAACGCGAGCACGATGCCGCCGACGAGCCCGAACACCGCGGCGAGGCCGGTCAGTTCGAGGGTGAGCACCAGTCCGTCGAGGATCACCGGACGGAAGAACCAATAGCCGAAGACGTTCCACTGGAACACCGGATTGGTGATCAGCGCGTGCGCCAATTGGGCTAGCAGCACGAGTACGACCGCAGCAGCGACCCAGCGTCCAGGACGGCGCAACGGGGCGACTTTCTTCGCGGCCAGCTCGCGCAACCGCGCTTCACCGGGCGGTTCGGGACCCGCTGACGGCACCGGCACGGCGCGCAGCGTCGGAGGAGAACTCACAGTGGCTCCTGGGGATCGCGGAGAGGGCGATCGCCACTGTGACCCGCGGGGTTCCCGGCTGTCGAGTGTCCTCTTGGGACTCCCACATGGTGAGCGCGGTAGTACGGAGGGAGGTTTTGTACCGGCTTTGTTACTGAGTGTCCACTGTGGACTATTAGTGGATGGATGGTGCCGGGTCGGAGCGGTCAGACCCGCGAGTCGGGGCAGTGTGGTCGCGGATCTGCTCGGCGTTGCTGACAGGTCGTACATAACGGTCGTGAGGCTCAATGGTCGCTGTCGTCGGCCGGCGGCATGTCAGTCCATCGGTCGCGGGGTGTGCGAGTCATTCGGGCTGACGCAGATCGCCAACGAGCAGATGGGCTGCAGCCTTGGTGACGCTTAGGTCGCCCGTTTGCCGGAGTGTCGCCCCTGTCCCTGGCCTTAGCGGTCGACGCCACGCGGCCGGTACAGCCTCGAATGGCTGAATCGAGATGGAAATATGGAAGAAATCGCAAGCGAAAGCATCTGACATGCAGCTTCTCAGGGTCAGTGTTTGCACGTTTTTGCATCGAAGATGCAAAAACGTCGAGGGTATTGACGGCCGGAAGTCCGCCCGGCATTCTCTGCCGTGCCCCAGATCCTGGATCGCCGCACGGGAGCGTGACGCCTGATGTCGCTTAGTCAATTAGAAGTTCTGCATCGCCGCTTCCAGGAATTCGTCGAGGCTGACGCGTTGCCCTCGCTGGATGCCTGGGAGCTCGGTGTCGAGACCGAACAACAATGGCTCCGCGGCGGACAGGTGCGGGATCTCCTCGCAGGCCGGTCGGTCGACCAGTCGGTCCGGGACGCGGTCTGGGGTGAGATTGTCCGGCGCGTCCAACAGAACGGGGAACCGTGGAAGACCTATGCGATCGGATTGATGCTGCCGGCGTTGCGGCGGGTGACGTGGCGAATCCTGAACAAACGAGGCGGTGACCGGTCAGAGGTGGAGTCGGCAGCGGTTGTCGGGCTTGTCGAGGCCCTCGGCGCGGCAGACCCGAACCGCAGAAAGTTGGCGTGGAACCTGCAAGACGCTGCATACCAACGTGCGCTCGGCGCCGACGGCGGCCGTGCTCCTGCGCCGCGACCGGAGTTCTCGGGCGCGGACCTGTTGCGCCAGGTGCCGGTCGTAGCGCCGGAGGGGCATGTGGATCTTGTCCTGGCGCGGGCCGTCCGCGCGGGTGCGGTGACCGGCATCGAGGCCGACATCTTCGTCGCGGCCAAGTTCGAGGACGTGGACTTGGAGGCGGTAGCCGAACGGCTGCGGTTGCCCTACCTCGAATGTGCTTCCCGTCTTCAGCGGGCGGAGAAGGAATTGCGGTCATTCATCCTTTCAGGTGAGTAGTGGGAACTTTCTGTGTAATTTTCCGGCAACGGATCAAAGGTGTTTCCCCGTCCTGGGGGTACCGCTTCTCCGCTGGTGCCGCGGCGTTGACGGCTCACGGGCGAATGCTCTATCCATTTCGTCGAGGAGGTGCTGCGTGTTGTCTCACGCGGAATCGTGGTCGATGTCCGAATGTTCTGAGATTGAGCTTTTGCAGGTCGATGACGGCGCTCGATGGCTTGAAACGGAACCTCGAGGTTTCACGGTGGGAGCGGTGCGGCTCAGCGGATGGCAGGTGCATCCGGTCGCTACGGGCACAGAACCGACGATCGGTCGCGACTGCTACTTGGTCCGGATCAACTACGAGGTCGCGGTCGATCGCCACCTCGCCCCGATCCAGTGGCTGGAGATAGCATTTGCCTTTGCCACTGAGGAAGATGCGGGCGGCGCTACTGTGCTCGATGCTGTTCCGCACGCGGTCGCGGAACAGCAGGACCCGGCCTCGTACGTGATCAACCGCTATCTCAATCTCGCGCCTGTGTCAGGGATCGTCGGCGATGTGCACCTGCCCGCGATGGCGTCGAAGGTCGACGTGTTCGGGATCGGCGGGCCGGCGGTGCGCTGGCGGCATGCCACGACGGGCGGTGTTCGCCCGGGTTCTCACGTCGCATTCGTGATCCTGGCTGCTCCTCGAGGCAGCCGGAAGCTGCACGTGGAGGCCGGCTCGCGGTTCGACGCTCCGCCGGTGGACGGCGAGGACTATCGCCCAGTCGCACGTGCTGTGCGGTTCGACCTCTTGCTCGGTTGCGAACAGGAGCGGTTCGCGGCGAGTGAAGCAGGTCTCCTGCCTCCCTCGCCTCCAGGCTCCGGCCAGCGTCCAGAGGGGACGTCCAGCGTTCCCCGTCTCTTCATCTGCTACGCACACGACAATCCGGAACATGTCACGTGCACCCTTGATCTCGCACGGTTTCTGGTCAGCTTGCGCCTCGACGTGCACATCGACTTCTGGGATGTCGGCGAACGCAAGGACTGGTCCCTGTGGGCCCAGCGCGAGATCAGGGAAGCGGACTTTGTTCTCGTGGTCGCCTCGCCGATGTGCAAGGCCGTCGGGGACGGAACCGTCGAGGGGCCTCGTCATCGCGGCATGCAGTCCGAACTCGCCTTGTTGCGCGACGCCCTTCACCGCGACCGGTCGACGTGGGTACCGAAGGTGCTGCCGGTCGTTCTGCCCGGAGGCTCGGCCGAGGATATCCCTGCTTTCCTGCAACCGGGTACCGCCGATCGCTATGTCCTGGACGCGTTCACGTTCCACTCAGTTCGCGAGCTGCTGGGAGCGATGGGCTATCGACCAGCTTGCCGCGGAGCAGGCGCGTGAGCGGCCGGAATGGCTTCCACGGTCTTTTCGTCGGGGTCGACGGCTTCGCCACGTCGGAGATCCGGCCCCTGCGCTTCGCGAAGGCTGATGCGCGGACGCTTGAAGCGTTGTTCAGGGACAACCTCGGCTCCGATACTCGTGAGCTCTGCGACGCGGCGGCGACCCGGGCAGCGGTCGTGTCGGAGCTGGAACAGCTTGCCGCCCGCAGCCAGCCAAGCGATGTCGTCGTGATCAGTTACTCCGGTCATGGCAGCCCAACGCACGAGTTGGCGACTTACGACACGGATCCGGCTGATCTCGCAGGCACCGGGCTGTCGCTCGACGAGCTGGTGAAATTGACGGAGCAGATCCCGGCCCGGGTCATGCTGGTCGTGCTCGACTGCTGTTTTTCCGGTGCGGCGGCGGCAAAGGTGATTCCGTCGTCGCATACGCCGCGGGGAGGACCGGGCATGCCTCGCTCTGTCGAGGCGGTTCTGGCCGAGGTATCCGGGGCGGGCAGGGTGTACATCACGGCTGCCGGAGCCGATCAGGAGGCTCGGGAAGATTCCCGGCACGGCCACGGTGTTCTCACTCACTTCGTGCTTCAGGCGTTGATGGGCGCCGAGGAAGTCGTCGAAAACGGCCGAGTTTCGCTCCTGCGGATGTTCTCGTTCGTGCAAGACAGAGTCGTTGCCGCGGCGTCCTCGTCGCGACGCCCGCCGCAGACGCCGACATTGCGAGGAAAGATCGACGCAAGAACATCGCTGCCGGTGTTGCGGCCGCGGGCGCACTACCGGGCACTCGACGGCCGGCACCGCCCGCCGGATGCTACCGCGGACCTGGCCAGCCTGCGCGCCCATGGCATCGACGACGACGCCGTGCTGGCCGGCTTGACCCGCGAAATCGGTTCTCTCAACGAGTTGCAGTTAGCGGCTGTCAACAAGTTCGGGTTGCTGGTTCGCGAGGATCTCGTCATCTGCGCGCCGACCGCGGCCGGGAAAACCATGGTGGGCATTCTTGCCGCCGATGCCGCGGTACACCGCGGACGCCGCGCAGTCTTCCTGTTGCCGACCCGTTCGTTGGTCGACGAGCTTTACGCCCGGTTGACCCGGGTGCACGAAGCCGCCGGGATCCGGACGCTTCGGCTGACGGGCGAGACGAACGATCACGTGCCGGCCTTTCTCCGCGGTGATTACGGTCTGGCAGTGCTCACCTATGAGAAGTACCTCGGTCTTGTGCTCCGACGACCTTCGATCGTCGAGCAGGCCGGAGTTCTCGTGGTGGACGAGATCCAGTCGATCTCCGATGCCGGGCGGGGGTGGGCACTGGAGCTTCTCTTGACCGCCGTCCTGTCCAGCAAAGCGCGCCGGGACATCCAGATCGTGGGTCTTTCGGCGGTTTTGGGCGGGCTCGGCCATGTCGACACGTGGCTTGGCGCGGAGTCCTTGGTGGACACGGCGAGGCCGGTTCCTCTTGAAGAAGGAGTCCTGGACCGAAGCGGTTCGCTGCGTTCGCTTGGCGAGACAGGGGCGGAAACGACAGCTCAGTTCATCTCGGCGACGGAGGAAAACCAACTCCTCGCTGTCGTCCGGAGCCTGGTCGAGTCGGGCGAACAGGTGCTCGTGTTCCGGAACACGCGTGCGGCGGCAGAAGGCAGCGCGCTCGAGTTCGCTGAGGCGCTTGGCCTTCCGGAGGCGACCCGCGCGCTTACCGGATTGGAGCCCGACGACATGGGAACCACGGTGGCGCGATTGCGACGATGTCTTTCCGGCGGGACCGCATTTCATACTTCGGACATGACTGCCGCCGAAGGCGCGCTGGTGGCGGAGCACTTCCTGGCTGGTACTGAGGTGCGTGTGCTGGTCGCGACGACCACTCTGGCCCACGGGGTCAACCTTCCCGCCGACACCGTGGTGCTGAGCGAGCTCGAGCACTACGGCCCCGGGGGCGAACTGCGGCCGTATTCGGTTGCGGACTACAAGAACATGGCCGGCCGGGCCGGGCGTACCGGGTTCGCTGACCGGGGACGCTCGATCATCCTGGCCGGCGGCGGGCTGGATGCGCGATCGAAATGGGACCGCTACGTGCGCGCGGTTCCGGAGGTCCTCCGCTCTTCCTTGCTCAGCGAGCTGAGCGATCCCAGAAGCATGGTGCTGACGGCGTGTGCTGTAGCGGGAGCTGGGCCGAAAAGCGTGCATGCCGGACAGGTTGCCTCCTTACTGGCATCGACTTTCGCCGCGCATCAGAGCCGGATGGACGGCTGGCCGGACCCATACCCGCCCGAGGAGGTCGAGGCGATCTTGTCGGGATTGGTCGAGTGCGGGTTGCTTCGCCGGGAAGCCGCCGGGTACGGGCCGACGCAGCTGGGCGAGATCGCAGTACGCGGCGCGTTGTCGATGGACTCGGTACTGCGGGTTGCCGAGGCATTCGCCGAAATCGGACCGGGGCACCTGAACCGCATGACGATCATCGCCGTCGCACAGCTCACGACGGAGCTCGAGCAGATCAGTGTTCCGGTCAGCTTCCGTCATCGTTTGCCCGAGCGCGAGGAGTTTGACCGGATAATGCGGGCACAGCGCCTTGCGGATCCGGTGTTTCGCAAGCTCCGGTCGGGACCGAGCCAGGACAAGGCGACGGCTCGCGTCAAGCGAGCGTTCGCAGTCGTGGCCTGGAGCCGCGGGATGTCGCTTGCGGACATCGAAGAACGACTTGCGCGATACCTGTCCGCCGAGTACCGAGCTCGAGCCATCATCCCCGTGCGGCGAGCAGCGAAACGGACTGCGGATGTCGTGGACGCGGTATTCGACGTCGCGCGGTTCGTCCACCCGTCGGCCGAGTTCGGTTCGCTGGCGGCATCGCTGCCTCAGGAGATCGCGCTGGGAGTGCGCGCCGGGCTCGCGCCGATCGCGCTCGCGGCCAAGGGAACTTTGGGCCGGGAAACTTTCTGCGCGCTTATCCGCGCGAGCATCACCAGCCGGGAAGAACTGCTTGCCAGCGATGACGCCATGCTGCTCGGTTGCCTCGGCGGAGATCGACGGCGACTTGCAGTGCTGCGCCGTACCGCTGCTTCCGTCGAGGACGAGGAAGTGACCGGGAGCTTGGCGCTTGACGAACCTTCTGATTGAACGGGTCCGAGGAAATACCCGACGATTGCTAGGAGCAAAATGCACCCGTTCGGCACTGAGCTCAGACGCCGCCGCGATGAGAAGGGCTTGCCCCTGCGAGTGGTGGCGAAGGCGCTAGGCTGCAGCATCCCGAAGCTGAGCCGTATCGAGACGGGGAAGTCCCGTCCCAAACACGAGCTTGTGCTGGAAGCGGACAAGTACTTCCAGGCGAACGGGGCGTTGGTCGGGCTGGCGCAGGCCGATACCGGATGCCCTCGGTCCCCGGCAATCCCCTGGGGGCTTCCCGACAGGCCGCGACATTTCGTCGGCCGGCACCGCGAGCGCGCCGACGCGGTCTCGACCCTGCTCGAACGCAGACCGGAGACGGTGGCCGTGGGAGGGATCGCAGGTGCGGGTAAGACGGGGCTGGCCGTCGTGGCGGCGAGGGACGTCCTGCACACCTACCCGGACGGCTGCCTGATGCTTGACTTCCAGGGATACACGGTCGGCAGCCCGGGACTTACCGAAGCGGAAGGCCTTGAACGCCTGCTCCGCGTGGTCGCCCCAGGCGCTGCCATTCCGCCGGACCGGGATGGTCGAATCATATTGCTGCGCACCGTGCTGGCCGGCCGCCGGATGCTGTTCGTCTTCGACAACGTGCGTTCGGCGAGCCAGATCCGTTCTCTGCTTCCCGCTGAGCCGAAGTGCGGAGTGGTGATCACCAGCCGCACCCGGTTGAATGCGCTCGACGAGGCGCGGCACATCGACCTCGGAGCATTGCAAGAAGACGAAGCCGCGGACTTGTTCCGCATGGTCTCGGACCACTATGCGGTACCGGATCCAACCGTCCAGGACATTGTGGCCTCGTGCGGCTATCTTCCGCTCGCGGTCCGCATTGTGGCAGCTCGATATCATGCCGGTGGCGTCACATCCGAGGAACTCCGCGCGCAGTTGTCCTCGGAGACGAGTCGGTTTACTGCCCTTGAAGACGAGGAGCGGAGCGTCGCCGGTGCCCTGTCACTGTCGTGTACGCGGCTGCGGTCCGCGGAAAAGCGCCTCCTTGCACAGTTGGCGGTGCATCCCGGCGGGCGGGTCGAGGTGGCGTTCGCCGCTGCCATGGCCGGCCTTGACCGGTTGAGAACTATCTTCCTGTTGGACCGACTCCACCAGGCATACCTCGTCGAGCGCCGGTCAGCGACCGACGTCGAACTGCACGACCTGGTGCGGGCGCTATTTTCCGGACATGAGTCGTTCAGACTGGACGAAGCTGACCGCAGCGCTGCACTGTGCCGGCTGCTGGACTACGTCGTGCCGGTGACGGGCGTGGCGGACGCGCTCATCGAGCCTGGCCGATTCCAACCCGGCGTACCGAGGTGCGAAGAAACCGAGTTCGCCGACAGCGGGCAAGCATTGGAATGGTTTCACAAGCGGTGGCCCGCTCTTGCTTCGCTGTGCGAGCTGGCCGACGAGGTCGGGCGTCCGCAGGATTGCTGGCGACTTGCACATCTGTTGCGGGCTTTCTTTAGCCGGGAGAAGTTGATCGAACCGTGGATCCGGACTCATCAGCGTGCGCTCGCCGCGGCGGAACGGGAACGCGAAATGCGGGTCGTGGCGATGATCGAGAACAACCTCGGCATGGCATATCAGGAACGTGGAGACCTGCCCGAAGCAGCGCGGAGTCATGGACGCGCCGCGGAGCTCTTCGCCGGTCTAGGCGACGAATATGGAGAGACGGACTCGCGCGCGAGTCTTGCTTGGGTCCAGTTGTACCGGGGAGAGCCGGTCGAAGCGCTGGCTGGACTCGGCAAAGCCGGAGAGGCCTACCGCCGGACTGGTCGATCACGCAACGAGATCATCACACTGCGCGGAATGGCGCTGGCGGCGACTTCGTTGAACCGGGCTTTCGAAGCATTGGAGTACGCGCAGCGGGCGTACGGGCTGGCGAGTTCGCCGCGAGAGGTGTTGCTGGCGGTGAACTGCCTGGGCTGGGTTTGTTACTGCGCTGCCATCCACGGCGACGCCCGCGCTTGGTATGACAAGGCGGCAGACCTGGCTCAAGACGAGAACGAACTTGCAGAGCTTGCGAGGGCGCTTGTGGGCTTGGGCAACGTCGCGGCGGAACAGGGCGAGTTAGCCGTGGCGGGCCAGCGATGGGCAGCAGCTGACCAGCTGCCAGTGCAGCTCAACTCGGTCATAGTCGGCGAGTTGGTCGCTCGCCGACGACTGAGCTCATGAATCGGCCGTATTCGGTTGGTGCGGATTGCTGTTCGGAGGCCGACGATGTTTAGCGGAGCAGGTGTCGGTCCAGGAACGGATTCCGGAACTTCCCGGTCGGGTCCAGCTCGGCGGCCAGCGCCCGGAACTGTCGCACCCCCTGGTGGTCAAGATCCAAAGCCGCGCCGTGGAACAGCTTCCCCCAATGCGCCCGAACGCCGAACGGAGCGAGCTTCTCTTCGATCAGCGGCAGCACCGCTTCGACCTCCGGCTGGCGCTGCTGCCAGGTGAAATGCACCGCTACCCGATCACCGCCATACGCTGGGCTCAGCCAGAGTTCGTCACCGGCGACGGTGCGGATCTCCGACACCACCAGCAGCGGCGCGATGAGGTCGCCAATGCTGCGCAACGCCTCGAACGCGGCGGCCGCGTGCGTGCGCGGCACGAAGTACTCGCTCTGCAATTCCGCCCCGACGCTTGGCGCGAATTCCAGCCGGAAATGCGGCAGCCGGGCGTACCACGGTCCGGGAACGCCGCCTTGCACTGTGGTGTTTTCTGCCGAAATGCCCGCTGCGTGGGCGGGGTGGCGCGGACCGTCGGCGGGAACGGCGCCGAACAGGGAGCCGGGGATTTCGGCCGGGACCCGGTTCTTCAGCAGGACCTGGTCGACGACGTCGCGCGCCCAGTTCGTGAACAGGCTGATGCTGTAGCCCGCCGCCTGGATGTCGTCGAAGTGGTCCAGCGCGGCGGACCACGGGAGGGCGTCGAAAACGTCTTGGCGTACCGAGAAAGTCGGCTCTACATCGAGGGTGAGCCGGGTGAGGACGCCGAGCGCGCCGACGTTCACCACCACTCCGGGGAACTCGGCGTCGGCGCGGGAGAAGGTGCGCAGGGAGCCGTCGGCGGTGAGGAGTTCGATGGCGGACACAGCTGAGGCCAGGCCGGGCAGTCGCTGTCCGGAGCCGTGGGTGCCGGTCGCGACGCTGCCCGCGACAGTGATGTGGGGGAGCGACGCCAGGTTGGCCAGGGCGTACCCGGCCTCGTGCACCTGTGCGACGACGTCGCCGTAGCGGGTCGCGCCGCCGATGGTGAGTGTCTCGGCGGTGATTTCCGGAGCGATGTCGAGCGCGGAGAGATCGAGTTGGACGCCGTCCGGGCTGTCGGCGACCGTGTTGAAGCTGTGCCGGCTGCCGAGCGCCTTGACCCGGGTCGCACCGGCGACGAGTTCTTGTGCCTCGGAAAGGGTGCGCGGGGCGAGGATCTCGCGGGCGCGGTAGGTGAGATTGCCAGCCCAGTTTTCGATCACGAACGCCGAGCCTAACCGGCCCCGGCGCGGCAGACTGGGGACAGGCTGAGGCGAGGAGACCCGACATGCATTCCGCTGGACTCGTGCTGCACCCGCGCCGCGACTCGAAAGCCGCGGTCGACGCGGTGCTGGGCTGGGCCGCCGGGCGCGGGATCGAGATCCTCGGCATCGAGGACGAGATCGCGCGAGTCGACTGTTCGGCGACCGGAGTCCAGCCTGCTGAACTGGGCAAACGGTCGGATCTGGTGGTCAGCCTCGGCGGCGACGGCACCATGCTGCGCGCGATGCGGCTCGCCGACGGGCAGCACGCGCCGGTGCTCGGCGTCAACCTCGGGAAGCTCGGGTTTCTCGCCGAGGTCGACGTCCCGGACCTGCCGCTCGCGTTGTCCGCGATCGACCGGGAGGAGTTCACCGTCGAGCCCCGGATAGCGGTTGACGCGCGGTTCGGCGGCCGGATCGAGACCGCGTTCAACGACGTCGCGGTGGTGCGCGTGCCTGGCGACGGGAGCGCTGTGGTCGCGGTGCTGGTGAATGGCGAACAGTTCGTGAGCTACGCGGCCGACGCGGTCGTGGTCGCGACGCCGACCGGATCCACCGCGTACAGCTTCTCCGCCGGCGGGCCGATCACGAGCCCGGCGGTGGAAGCACTGCTGGTCACGCCCGCCGCGCCGCATTCGGCGTACAGCCGCGGCGTCGTGTTGTCCGTGCACGACACCGTGACGCTGGAGGTGCTGCCGTCGAGCGGGCGGCTCGCGGTGGAGGTCGACGGTCAGGTGGCCGGGTATGTCGGGCCTGGCGAAACGATCGACCTGCACGCCCGGCCGAACGCGGCCCGCGTGGTCCGGCTCGGCATGACGACCTTCTACCAGCGCGCCCGGCGCAAGCTGCGGCTGACTGATTCGGCGGAGATTCCGCTGTCCTGAGCAGGCCGCGCGTTCACCTGGTAATCGCGCGCTGACCTGCCGTTATCTCCTCTGTTCTGTGCCCGCTGTCACTTGTCGGTGACATTGCCGTGTCCTATTCGTAATGTCGGGGCGGCTTTGCGGGTCCGAACGAGGAGATGGTGGTGCGAGGTGTCCGGTAGACATCGGGACGGGTCGAAGTCGTGGCGGTTGCCGGCCGCGGCGGGCGTGCTGGCTGTCGGTGCGTTGGCGGTGCCGGTGTGGCTGACCGCCGGCGCGGTCAAGCCGCAGCAGTTCCCGGCCGCCGCCGCGGAGATGCACGCGTTCAGCGCGCCACGGGCGTCGAGCACCGCTCCGTCCACCACCTCGACGCCGCCCACGACGTCTTCCAGCGCTGCCCCGACGACGTCTTCGTCTTCGCCGACTAGCAAAACGACCACGAGCACTTCGGCGACCCCGGCGGCGAAAGCGTGTTCGTCCACTTTGGCCGGTACCCAGCCCGCGGTGGCCCAGGCGGGCAATTATCTCAAGGAGAAGTTCTCGGTGGAGACGGTCGGCGGCCGGGCCGGACGGTCCGGTGCGAGCGACCATCCAGCGGGTCTCGCGCTGGACTTCATGGTCGACACTAAGACCGGAAACGCTTTGGCCGCTTATGTTCTCGAGCACCAGAGCGAACTCGGCGCGAAGTACGTGATCTGGCAGCAGCGCTACAACGACGGCGGCGGCTGGTCGGCGATGGAGGACCGCGGCGGCGAGACCGCGAACCATTACGACCACGTCCACGTTTCGTTCGAGCGCGGCGCGAAGGTCTCGGTCACCTGCTGACACCCGACTTTCGGAGGTGGGCCGGATTCCTCGCGGAGAGCACACTGTGCGCGGCCGATTGGTCACCGTCCGCACGGGGTGACCTTCCTTCGCTGCGTGAGGAGCTCCGATGGCGGGCAAGTTCTCGATCCGGCTCACTCTCAGCGTCGTCGGAGTGCTGGTCGCACTCGGCGGCACCACGACCGCCACAGCCGCCGCCGCGCCGGACGATCCGGTTTCGTGGCGCGTACCCGCTACGCCCGCGCAGGCCGCCGACTTGGCCCGCGCCGGGTTCGATGTCGCCGAAACCAGCCCCGGTGTGGCCTACGTGGTCGGGAACCAGGCAGTCGCCGGGCAGTTGCGAGACCGCGGTTATGCACCGGAATTCTTCGACACTGTCTACAAAGGAGTGACGACGCGCGCCGCGGGCGACACTTTCTACGGCGGTTATCGGACTGTTCCGGCGCAGGAAGCGCATCTCGCGAAAGTCGCGGCCGCGCACCCGGATCTGGCGACCGAGTACACCCTCGGCGAATCGTGGCTGAAGACCCAGGGCAGGGGCGGCCACGACATCAACGCGATCTGCCTGACCAAGAAACAGGACGGCGACTGCACGCTGTCCACGACGTCGCCGAAGCCGAAATTCGTGGTGATGGCACAGATCCACGCCCGGGAGATCTCCACGGGCGAGCTTGCCTGGCGCTGGATCGACTACCTCGCCGACGGCTACGGCACCGACGCCACCGCGAAGTCCATTTTGGACACCACTGAGGTGTGGGTGGTGCCGATCTCGAACCCGGACGGTGTCGACATCGTCGCTTCCGGCGGCAACTCGCCGAAACTGCAGCGCAAGAACGCGGACACCAGCAACGGCAATTGCGGCGGGACGAACAGCGGCATCGACCTGAACCGCAACTCGACCTTCCGCTGGGGCGCGGACTCGAACTCGCCGTGCGCGGAGACCTACCAGGGCCCGGAGGCCGGCTCGGAACCCGAAGTCCAGGCGCTGGAGAAGCTGTTCCGCTCGATCTACCCCGAACAGCGCGGCAGCGGCGACAACGACCCCGCTCCCGACACCGCCCGCGGCACGATGATCACGTTGCACAGCTACGGAAACGACATCATCGTCCCGTGGGGCTTCACCTCCGATCCCGCGCCGAACGACGCCGCCCTGCGCAAGCTCGGCGCGAAGTTCAGCGATTCGAACGGGTACCTGGTGGGGACGAACACGGAAACCGTGGGCTACTCGACGAGCGGCACGACGGACGACTTCACCTACGGCGCGCTGGGTGTCGCGAGCTTCACGTTCGAGGTCGGCGGCCAGAGCGGCAGTTGCGGCGGGTTCTTGCCGCGGTATTCGTGCGTGGACAGCACGTTCTGGCCGAAAAACAAGGGCGCACTGATCACCGCGGCCCAGTCTGCGGCGGCTCCGTATCAGCAGTGAGGTGCGGTTGAGATGCCGGCCGGCAACCCCTTCGGAGCCAGGTGGCGTGCTTCACGGGGGCTGCCGGCAATGGCGGGACGACGCGCTCAGCAATCGGTCGCTGCCTGCTGCGTATTTCAGGCTGTCTGCGGCGACCTGCTCCGGGTCTAGGCGAATGCGCTGACTGGGCAAGGTCGACTTGGCTGCAAGGCGGGAGGGCACTGCGGCCTGGGTCATGCCTGTATGGCGCTTGCCGAGACTGCCGTTGCCAACGCGAGGAGAATTCGCCGTGGGCCATGCTTGCCCTGAGATGGTGAGGGAAGTGCGGGACCCGCGTACTGGACGCGCCGACGCCAGCAGTGATCAGCTGTCCTCGGTACTGGGTCGTGCGATGAGACCGTAGACCACTGCGGCGATCAAGGCACCTGCGGACAGCGCGAGGTACGTAGTCCAGAAGGTGCCTGCCGCCGCGGGCATCAGGAATCCGACCCCGGTGCCGGCCGCGGCGCCCAGGAGCAGCGCCGCGGCGAGCGCTCGGTAGCGAAAGCGGGGCAGCTTGACTAAGCCGAGCAGCAACGGCAGGAACATCGGCACGGCGACGGCGAACCAGATCGGCTGCACTTCGTCGGACGCGGTCAGCAGCCGGAACGCCGAAACCGCGGCCCCTAGCCCGATCCCGAGCGCGGTCCACAGGGCGAGCACGCCCGCGCCTGCTCGGCTCGGCAGCGTATCGGATTCCCCGGGGCCCGACGTCGGATCCAGCCAGAGTGCTGTCATTGTGACAACAAGGCTTCCGATCCCCTTGCGCAAGCTTTCCTGACCGCTTTTCGGCATTGCGGTTCTCCTGAATGAATGTATTTGTCTTAACTGTAGCAGAAGATCGACATGGAGAATACTTCTCTTGATCAGCAGTTTTCCAGAATGGCGGAGAGGTCTGCCTCGGCTGCGGGCACGCCGTCGGTCAGCGCGACGCCGGCGATGTTGACGACGATCTCGGTGATCTCCGCCGGGCTGCCGTACGGGAACGTCCCGGACCTGATGCGCCTTCAGTCCGGCCGGACGCGGCATCGCCGTGTAATGGTTGCGATTCGCGGCCGGTCTGCGCCGGCCGCGCGCAAGCGGCGGGAACCCGACGTACCGTGATTTAGGCGCTCAGGCGCACTATTCAGCGGCCAGTCTGTCCGAGGCTGCTGCGAGTCGGAAGCTGCCCAGTCTTCCCGTCACGCTGGCGTGCGTGAAGGCATGCGGCGGGGACGCGGTCGAGTGGGAACGCGGCTGGTGTGAACTGGCGGTTGGTCGGAAAGCCGAAAACGGACCCAAGTCTCAGTCGGGCGAACGAAACCGCAGACGGGACGATCGGCAATGTCCGTATGCCGAGACTGCGGTGTTTCACGCGGAGGACGCGGAGTATTTCTACGGGAGGGACTTGGCGATTGCGGAATTGACGGGCCGCGTGTGGGAGAAGCGCTTCGTTGCATTGTCCGGCCGGTCCGGAGCGGGGAAATCCTCCTTGCTGCGCGCGGGTCTGATCGCCCAGGTGTCGGCCTAAGCGGCCGCCCGGCCCTCTGCTCGCAGTTCTGCCCAAAGGCCCCGGGCAAGAGGGTGAGCGTGATCACAGTCGGCTTCTGCGCATCGGGCGAGCGTGCAGCGACGGAGAAAGTCTCGTCATGCGCGATCCGCGAGACGTCAGCCGTTACCTCCAGTTAACTCGGCAGGCGACCTATCTCACCACGTCATCCAGAAGAACGTCACGATCCTGGCGATGCCATATGTACGTACATCCCGTACAGTAGTTCTGTAGCAGAACTACTTAAGTGGGAGGCGGCAGTGACGATCGGCCTGGAGCGGGCTCGGCCGGCGGTCGTGCGGGATCATCCGAAGGCTGGGTGGTTCGCCGTCGGCGCGGTGTGTTTCGGGGCCTTCATGGGGCAGCTCGACGCCAGCATCGTCACGCTCACCTTTCCCGCGCTGCAGCACGAGTACGGGGCTCCGCTGGCCGCCGTCCAGTGGGTGTCGCTGGCGTATCTGCTCGCGCTCGTCGGATTGCTGGCGGCAGTCGGGCGGGTGGCCGACGCGGTCGGGCGGAAGCTGACCTACGTGCAGGGGTTCGGCGTGTTCACCGTCGCGTCGATCGCGTGCGGGCTTGCGCCGACGCTCGGCTGGCTGGTCGCGTTCCGTGTCGTCCAGGCGATCGGAGCGGCGATGTTGCAGGCCAACAGTGTCGCGCTGGTGGTGCGCAGTGTCCGCGAGGGTCGGGCACGCGCCGCGCTCGGGGTGCAGGCGGCGGCGCAGGCGCTGGGGCTCGCGCTCGGACCCGCGGTGGGCGGGCTGCTGGTCGACACCGTCGGCTGGCGATGGGTTTTCCTGGTCAACGCGCCGGTCGGGCTCGCCGGACTGATCGCCGGGCGTTACCTTCTGCCGCGCACTCGCGAGCGCACGCCGCTGGGCCGCTTCGACGGGGCGGGGGTCGGGCTGCTGGCGACCGCGTCGACGGCGTTGCTGCTGGTGATTTCCGGAGTGTCCGGGCTGGAGATGCCGGGGTGGCTGCTCGTCGCGCTGGCCGGGGCGACCGTCCTCGCCGCGATCGGGTTCGTGGTGCGGGAGAAGGCGGCGAGCAGCCCGATTTTGCAGCTGTCGGTGTTGCGGCCGCCGGTGGTGTCGCTGGGGCTGGCCGGGGCGTTGTGCGGATACCTCGTGTTGTTCGGACCGCTGACGCTGCTGCCGCAGGTGCTCGGCACGGCGGGCGGGACCGGCGCGGTGCTGACGTGTCTTCCCGCCGGGTTCGCGGTCGCGGCGGTGCTGGCCGACCGGGTGCTGCCGAAGCGGCTCGGGTCTCGCGGACGCACGGTGCTGGGCGCGCTCGTCGCGGCGGCGGGATGCGCGGCGCTGGGGCCGGCGTCCGCTCCTTGGGAGGTGGGCGTGTCGCTGGTGGTGGCCGGGCTCGGTCTGGGAGTGTTCATTCCGGCCAACAACTCGGCTGTCATGAGCGCGATCCCGGCGCGGATGTCGGCCACCGGAGGAGGACTGGTGAACATGGCGCGCGGACTGGGGACGGCGCTGGGCGTGGCGCTCGTGACACTGTGCCTGCACTCCGGCGGCGAAACGGCCGCGCTGGCGGTGCTGGCCGGGGCCGGCGTCCTGGCCGCGGCGACCGGGCTGGCGGCGCGCCCGGAGCGGGCCCGGTGACCGCGCCCGAACCCGCGCTCGCCGACGTCGTCGCCCGGCTCCGGCGGGCCATGCGGCGGGCCGCGCGCACCGCGGATCCGGACAACACGTTGTCGGTGGCGCAGCTGGAATTGTTGTCGTGCCTCTTCGAGAATCCCGGCGCGCGGCCGAGCCGGATCGCGCAGTTGCTGAAACTCGCGCCGAATTCGGTGACGACGATGGTCACGGGGCTGCGTTCGCGGGACCTCGTCACGCGCACCAGCGGCGGTGACGACCGGCGGACGGTGGCGCTCGAACTCACCGACACCGGCCGGGCCGCGGTCGAGCGGTGGCAGGGGCACAACGCGGCGATCTTGGCCGCCGCGCTGGACGGGGTGCATCCGGCGTGGCGGCACCTGATCGCGGCGGCGGTGCCCGCGTTGAACGAGCTGGTGGGGGCGATCGACGCGTTGGCGGAGTCGGATCCGGCGCGTCCGTGAGGGGAACCTTCACGGACTCAGAGTCCCTCAGGGTTCCCCTCACGGACCTGAGACGACGCGGCTAAAGCGCGGGCGGTCCGGCTTCGACTCGGCGCAGGACGGGGTCCAGCTTGTCCTCCTCCGGGCTTCCGAACGGAAGGCTCTCCTCCCACCACGTGACACCGGCCTCGGCGAACGGTTCGACGACGCTTCGCGCCTGCGCCGGGTCGGCGGGGCTCGTACCGCCGAGTACCACGTCGAACGGTGCGTCGGTGTCCCGCTCGCTCCGGATGTAGGCGATCATGTCCCGCACTTCGGCAACCTCCGGCAAACCCGTGGCGCCGGCGGACTCGAAGATCGGCACCACGCCGTCCCAGCGGGCCGCGCGGCGCATCGGGCGGCGGTTGGGCCACCGGCCCGCCACCCAGACCGGCGGGCGGGGGCGTTGCACCGGCGTCGGCAACAGCGCGATGTCGCGGGCGGTGAAGTGCTTGCCGGAGAACGTCACCGGGTCGCCGGTCCACAGCCGCGCGATCAGATCGACGCCCTCGTCCAGCTTCTCGGCGACCGTCTTCGGGTCGGCCGATTCGCCGAAGTCGCCGAACTCCGCCTCCAGCGGCGCGCCCAGCCCGACGCCGAACACCACCCGGCCGCCGGAGAGGTTGTCCAAAGTGGACACCACGCGGGCGAGCTGCTGCGGGCGGCGGCGCGCGACGGGCGTGACCATGGGGCCGAGCCGGATCCGGCTGGTGGCGAGCGCGGCGGCGGTGAGCAGGATCCACGGATCGCCGAAGAGACGGCCGGGACGTTTGTCCAGCACTACGTGGTCCCAGACGAACAGGCCGTCCCAGCCTGCCTCTTCCGCTGCCGACGCGACCTTGGCCACCGTGCGCGGGTCGGCGAAGTCGCCGAAGTTCGGGATGCAGAACGAGAAGCGCATGATCGCAACCCTGCCCAGCCCGGGCGAACGCGTCAAACGGATTTGCCCGCCACGAAGGTCTGCCGCACCCGGGCCCGCAGCAGTGCGTCCGGGGCTTCGGCGAACGGATCGACGTCCAGCACTGCGAAATCCGCGGCCAGGCCCGGCGCGAGCTGACCGGTCAGCCCGTCCCAGCGGCACGCGTAGGCGGCATCGCGGGTGCCGTGGGCCAGGGCTTCGGCCAACGGGAGGGCGTATTCCGGCAGGTTGGGTTCCAGGTCGGGATTCAAGGCGGACCGGCGGGTTGTCGCGATGTACATGTTCGGCAGCGGAGGATGCGGCGCGGTCGGGGCGTCGGAACCGAACGCGAGGACGGCACCGGCGGCAGTCAGTTCCGGCCACGGGAAGCCGCGCCGCACGCGGTCGTCGCCCAGTTTCGCGCGCCAGTTTTCCTGGATCGCCGGGTCGGCGTGCACCGGCTGCATCGACGCGACGGCACTGAGCTTGGCCAGCCGCTTGACGTTTTCCGCGGTCACGGTCTCCAGGTGTTCGAGCCGATGCCGCCGGTCGCGCGGTCCGTTCACCTTGATCGCGTGCTCCAGCGCCGACAGCGCGATGTCCGACGCTTCGTCGCCGATGGCGTGCATCGCGACCTGCAGACCCGCCGCGTCCGCCGCCGCGACGACCGGGGCCAGCGCCTCCGGCGGCCACAACGGCCCGGGGTGGCTGCCGTCGGCGAACGGCTTTTTCATGGCCGCGGTACAGGTATCGATGACTCCGTCGACCATCAGCTTGATCCCGGCCACTCGCAGCCACGGCCCGGACAGCCGGGCGCTCAGTTCGGCCGCGCGCTCGACCTGCCGCAGATCGTCCCGCGTGTTTCCGGTGCGCTCGATCAGCCAATGTCCGGCGACGCGGATCGGAAGCCGTCCGCCTTCGAAAGCTCGTTCCAGGGTAGCGAGATCGGCCTCGGTGAGCGCCATGTCGACAGCGGTCGTGACGCCGTCCGCGAGGTAGTGCGCGAACGCCGACGCCAGTGCGCGGTCGCGGTCGGCGTCGCTGGTCTGGTCGTCGAGGAAATGCCGCATCAGTTGCAGCGCAGCGGTTTCGTACAGCATCCCGTCCGGTTCCCCGGTCTCGTCGCGGCCGATGCGCCCGTCGAGCGGGTCGGGGGTGTCGCGGTCGATGCCCAGTTCGCGCAAGGCGGCGCTGTTGACCCACGCGGAGTGGACGTCGTTCGCGGCGAGGTAGACCGGCCGGTCCGGGACCACCGCGTCGATCAGTTTCCGGTGCGGCGCTTGGCCGCCGAGTGCGTCGAAAAGCCAGCTGCGGCCCAGGATTCGCGGTGCTTCCGGGGCGTCCGCGGCGGCGCGCGCGAGCCGGTGCTGGATGTCTTCGGGGGAGGTCGCGGAGAACAGGTCCACTTGCTCCAGCGCTTCGCCCATCGACACCAGATGCGTGTGCGCGTCGACGAAACCGGGCAGCACGAAGGCTCCGTCCAGTTCGACCACCTGCGCCTCGATCCGGTCGGCCTCCGCGGTGCTGCCTACGTATTCGATCGTCTCGCCGCGTACGACCATGGATTCCGCCCATCCGGACGCGCTCGCCGTGAAGATCCGGCCGCCGCGGTAGTGCACCGGGGTCATCGGGCCACCACCGTTTCCGCGGCGGCGAACGTGCGCCAGCCCGCCAAGGTGTTCGGGCTGCCCGCGTGCACGCGGACGGTTCGGGCGGCGGGTTCGATCAGGACGGTGGCCAAGGTCGCCCAGCGGTCGCCGAACGCGGCGTCCGGATCCGGGACGCAGCACAGCTTCGGTTCGCCTGGCCCCGAACGGAGGAAGGCGACGAGGTCGACGGCATGGGCGGGCGTCGGGTAGTCCTGCAGCCGGGTGGTCACCAGGGCGTGCCGCAGCTGGGAATCCGGTTCGAACAGGCCGCGTTTCTCGCGGGCGGCGGCGTCAGGGTCGAGGAAGTGGTTGGTGTGCACCAGAAAACCTGCTTCAGGGTCGAGGGTGGTCACTCCGGCCGGGCTCAGCTCGGCGCAGACGGCTGAGTCGGGGTCGAGCAGGGTGAAGGCTCCGGACGTGCGGATGGGGGCTGTTCGCAGCAGATCGAGCGCTTCGGCGGTGCTGCTCGCCTCGCCGAGGACGGCCGCGGCCAGCACGTGGACCGGGACACCGGCGGCGGAATCGTCCTGGTGGCCGAGGATGTTGAAGAACAGGCCGAGACCTGCGCTGTTGACGCCGATCTTGCCGAGGATACCGTGCTCGGTGATCCCGGCGAAGGCGTATCGCGTGCCGTGCACTTCGTGGGTGTGCCAGCAGTTCGACAGTTCGGTGTGCCAGTCCCAGGTTTGGATCCCGAACGGCGAGGTGGAGTCGGGAACCCGCACGAGGGTTGAGCATTCTGGCTGAGTGCGCGGGTCGGCGGCGATGATCTCGGTGCGTCCGTTGAGCGCTGCCGCTTGCCACAGTTCGATCCCGGCACCTTCGGCGATGCCGGTGATTTCGTCGGCGTAGCAGCTCCGCCAAGCGGAGACGTTGTCCAGCAACCGGAGCGCGTCGGTCCGGATCTGCTGTTCGGGAATGCCGAGGGCGTCGAACCAGCGCAGGTACAGCTCCAGCGTGTCGGCGAGGCCGGCGCGCAGCTGGGTGCCGCGCGAAACGCCGCGGGCGTGCGGATCGGAATCGTTGACGAGCAGGTGCATTCTGTTCCTTGCGATCGAGGTCAGGCGGTGGCGCGCGGGCGGCCGGCGAGCAGGTAGATCGCGGCGGCGATCAGCATTCCGGCGGGCAGCGAGAAGTCGATCCCGCCGGCCGCGCTCGCCACGAATCCGGTGTACATCCCGGGAACGGCGAGACAGCAGGCGGACGCGGTCGCGCCGAGGACGAGGGCGGCGATGCCGGGCCAGTGCACGCCGCCGACGTACCAGAACGGGCCGCCGCGGCTCTCGTCGGCGAGCGCGTGACCGTCGTAGCGGTTGCGGCGCAGCAGAAGGTCGGTCACGTAGATCGCCATCATCGGGCCGAGCACGACGACCATCAGCTGCATCAGGTCGTTGACTGCCTTGAGGAAATCGGACACGAGCAAGGCGTACAGCGTGAGGAGCACTCCGGCGGTGCCGTCGAGCAGGACGCTGCGGGACCGGCGCAGGCGGACGCCGATCGCCTGCAGCGCGAGGCCGGAGCTGTACACGGTCATCGCGTTGTTGGCGATCGCGCCGAGAATCACCGCGATCAGGAAGATCGGGGTGAACCACGACGGCAGAACGGATTCCAGCGCGGCTTGCGGATCGCTCATGTCCAAAGTGGTCGCGGCGAACGCGCCGAGCGCGGTGAACGCGACGCTCGGCAGGAAGGCTCCGGCGGTGGTCCACGCGGCGACGGCGAACGGCTTGGTGTCGCGCGGAAGATAGCGCGCGAAGTCCGCGCTGGTGTTGTAGGACAACGCGGCGGACGCGACCAGGGCCACGCCGCCGGCCAGCGCCGCCCACAGCGCGGCCCCGTGCAGCGGCGTCGCGGGCTGGTAGCTCCACGCGGTGTGCCGGATCAGGAATCCGCCCAGCACCAGGAAAACCGCGGTCGTCACGATGGCGAGCGGCAGGTAGAGGCGCACGATCACGGAGTGGCCGTAGACGCTGATCACCAGCGTCGCGGCGGCGATCGCGACGATCACGAGGACTTTGCCCAGGGTGTTCAGCTCGATGCCGAGCCGTGCGCACAGGCTGAACGCGGTCACCGAGGCCGCGGACCAGCTCAAGGCCACGTAGCAGACCGAAACGAGCCAGCCGTTCAGCCCGATCACGAAACGGTTGCCGCGCGTGCCGAACATCGCCCGCATGATGACCTCGCTCGGCGCGCCCGCCGCCGGGCCGCTGACCGCGACGAGGCCGACCAGCGCCCAGCACAGGTTGCCCACCACGATCACCGCGAGCGCCTGCAGCAGGCTCAATCCGCTGAGCACCAGCGCGCCGCCGACGACCAGGCTGAGGTAGCTGACGTTGGGCGCGGCCCACACCCCGAACAGGTCGCGGGCCCGGCCGTGCCGCTCGTCGTCGCCGATGACGTCGATGCCGTGGGCTTCCACCCGGGGGCCGCGCCCGGAGCGGGCGGGCGGCGGCGCGGACGTGCCGGGCGGCGCGGGCGGGGTGGCGGGAGCGGTCATGGCGAACCTCCGGACCGGGGAATCGACCCGGGTCACGGTAAGGACCCAAATCGATTTGGGCAATGGTCGGCCCGGAGCGGTTTCCAAAACGATTTGGACGAGGTTAGGCTGCTGCGCCATGGCCGGGAAGAGAACGCGGGCGACCATCAAGGACGTCGCCCGCCGCGCCGGGGTTTCGCCGACCACGGTGTCGCACGCCTTCAGCGGGAACGGGACCGTCGCGGCCGAGACCGCGGAGCGGGTTCGGGAGGCGGCGCGCGAGCTGGGCTACCGGCCGGACACCGTCGCCCGCGGGCTGCGCTCCAGCAGGCTCGGGGTGCTCGGGCTGGTGGTGCGGCCGCTCGACCCGCTGGACACCGCGTTCCTGGAAGGCGTCGACTACTTCCTGCGGTTCGCCGGGTCGGCCGCGCTGGCCGCGGTGGAACGCGGGTACGGCCTGATGCTGGTGCCGGACCCGACGCGCGCCGACGCGCCCGCGGTCGGCCTGGCCTGCGACGGGTTCCTGATCACCGAACCGGTCGAGAACGATCCGCTGATCACGATGCTGACCCGCGAGTGCGTGCCGTTCCTCGGCGTCGGGCGGGACCCGGCGCGGCCCGCGTCGCCGGACTACCTCGACCTCGGCACCGGGCGGATCGTCGCCGAGGTGCTCGACCACCTGACCGCGGCGGGCGGGTCGCGGGTCGCGGCGGTGCTGGGCACCGATCGCAACGAGTGGAACCTGGACGCCGAAACGGCTTACCTGGACTGGGTTCGCGCTCGCGGGCAGCGGCCGCTGGCGGTGCGCCGCGCGGAGGTCGCCGGCGAAGCGGGCGGACGCGAGGCGGGGGAGGAACTGTTCGGGATGGCCGAGCCGCCGGACGCGGTGTACTGCCAGACCGGGCGGCACGCGGCCGGGGTGCTGGCCGCCGCGCGAGCGCGGGGACTGGCGGTGCCCGGCGACGTGCGCATCGCCTGCGGCGCGGATTCCGATTCCGAGCACACCCGGTCGTCCGCCCCGCCGATCACGTCCGTCGACCTCCGGCCGGTGCGGCTGGCCCGCACCGCGGTCGCCGTGCTCGCCGACCGGGTCGAAGGCATTGAGCCGCCTGTCCCCGGGCCGGCGGAGTACGAGCTGATAGTGCGCGGGTCGACCCGGGGATAAGCGGATGTTCTCGTTCCGGGTCAGGCGTGCGGGACCGCTCCGACGCGCGATTCGCGCGGCCGCAGTCCCGAGAGCGCCCCGCTGAGCGCGAGCCGGCCGGGGCCGGTGAACGCGAGCAGCAGCAGCGCCCAGCAGAACATCGCGGCCGCCTCGCCGCCGTTCTCGATGGGGAAAAGCCCTTGCGACACATGGACGGAGAAGTAGGCGTACGCCATCGACCCGGACCCGATCAGCGCGGCGATCCGGGTGGCGACGCCGAGCAGGACGAGCCCGCCCGCGACGAGCTGGATCAGCGCGGCCCACCACCCCGGCCACGAGCCCACCTGTGCCGCGCCGTGCGCGCCGAGCACTCCGAACAGCGATTTCACGCCGTGGCAGGCGAAAAGGAACCCGACGACGATGCGGAACAAACCGAGCGCGTAATCCTGTGCCGCGTCCAGCCGGTGCATGATGCCTCCACATAGGACGACTCGGGCGGACGGCCGTTCGGACATCGCCACCGTCCGCAGAGTGGTCCAGACCTTTCCTGGACCGGTGTCAGGTATACCGGTGACCGGAGTCTCGGCGATACCTGCGAAAGTCAGGTTTCGCCTGATCCGCGGGCTGTGGTAACGGCCGGGGAAGGGGGTGGCGGCCGGTTCGGGGAACCGGCGGGTCCGTTGGGGGGAACGGGGTTTCCGGCGTTTGCCGGTGAGTCGCGCGGGACGGGACGCGGGCGGGGCGGACGCAGCGGAAGTTATCGCATCGCCGCGTTGGGGCGGTACCGCCTAATGCGGGCGGACGGCTGGGACCTCGCTATGGCCGACGACGAGATTTGTGGCCCCGCAGTGAAATCGAGGTGTCATTTCCGGTCGATGTCCGCGTAGAAGGAGCGGAGCGCGGCCGCGAGCTGGTCGGGGGCCTCCATCGCCACGTAGTGGCCGATCCGCTCGATGTGCACGGCGGTCACACTGCTGGCGACCTGCCGCAGCGTTGCGGGCGTGAAGTTCGCCGAGCGTCCTGCGACCGCGAGTACGGGCATGTCCAGTTTGCGGGCCGCGAGCGCGCGGAGTTCTTCGCCCTCGGAGAGCAGCGACCGGTACAGGCCCGCGGCGCCGGCGAACGCGTCGGGCCGGGAGTAGGAGCGGACGAGCTCGTCGATGTCGGCGTCGGTGAACGCGTCGGGTTTCGCGGCGAGCGAGGGGATCGCGTAGTCGGCGAGGAACTCGCGCTCGCGTCCGGCGAGGAGCATCTCCGGAATGCCGGGGGCGGCGAGAACGCCGATGTGCCAGGCGCCGCCGTGGGCGACGTCGGCGAGCGCCTCGGCGCCGAATCCCGGGAGCGCGGTCTCGATTCCGGTGTAGCTGCGGACGAGTTCCGGGCGGGTCGCGGCGACGCGGAACGTCGTGGGGCCGCTGATGTCCTGGCCGGTGAGGTGGACCGGGCCGACGTCCAGGCGGGCGATCAGGTCGCCGAGGTCTTTCGCCGCGGTCGTGCTGTCGTGCTCGGGCGTGGCGGTGGCGGAGTCGCCGAATCCGCGAAGGTCCGCAGCGAACACCCGGTGGTGCCGGCTGAGCAGGGGGATCAGCTTGCGGAACACCCACCAGGTCTCCGGAAAGCCGTGCACCAGCAGCACGGGAGACCCGGTGGTGCCGGCGGCGACGTAGTGCAGTTCGGTGCCGTTCAGGCGGATCCGGTGGTGGTCGACACCGGGGATGGTTGCGGCGAGGCGGTTCATGGAGACCCCTTCGAGTCGATAGACAAGTAACTTGTCGAACTCTAGGAGATGGACAAGTAACTTGTCTATATGGCGGGGCCTCGTATGATCGGCCGCATGGCGCAGTCCAGTGGTGCCGAGCTCGCGCTTCTGCTGCTCGGCGGGTTCCACTCCATGGTCGACGAGGTGAACGCGGAGCTCGCGAAGCGCGGCCACGCGGGCGTCCGCCCCGTGCACGAGTTCGCCTTGCGCGCCGTGGACGCGGGTGCGGACACCGCGTCCGAACTCGGTCGCCGGCTGTCGGTCACCAAGCAGGCGGCGGCGCAGACCATCGCCGCACTGGAGGAGTTCGGCTACGTCGACCGCGAGCCCGACCCGAGCGACGCGCGCCGCAAGCGGGTGCGGGTCACCCCGCGAGGCCACGAGTTGATGGCCATCGGCGGCGCCCTGTTCGACGACGTGCGCAGCCGCTGGGCAACCCGGATCGGACCCGCGCAGCTCGAGACCCTGGAAGCGCACCTGGCGCAGCTCACCGAGCACCGCTCGTTCACTGCCGACGACTTGCAGGACTGAGCGCAAGCCCCGGGAGAGGCTGGGGTCAGGTGCGCGGCGGCCAGCCGGATTCCAGCAGTGCGAACACCGAAGCCAGCGCTGCGGCGGGATCTGGCGCGGTACCGGTGAGATCTGGGATTTCCAGCACGAACCGCGCCAAGGCACGTACGGCTGGGTCGTCCGGCGGAAGGCCGCTGTCGTCAGCGAGCGCGGCGGTCAGGCCGGGTTCGCAGGAATGCCACAGCTTCCGCGCGTACTCGCGCAGGGCCGGCGTTTGCACGATCAGGTCGCGTTTCGGGGCGTGCTCCGGCGGGATGTCCGTCGAGTACGGGCCGCGCGCGGCGAAGAAGCGGTGCAGGGCGGCGAGGATCGGCTCGTCCCGGTCGCGGACCGCGGCGACGATTCCCGCGCGGCGTTCTGAGCCGTCGTCGAAGATCAGGGCGTCTTTGCCGTCCGGGACGTGGGCGAAGAGGGTCGCGACGGAGATGTCGGCCTCTTCGGCGATCTGCGCGACGGTCACTCCGTCGTAGCCGTGCGCCAGGAACAGCCGCAGCGCGACCTCGTCCAGCCTGCGCCGGGTTTCGAGCTTGCGGCGTTCGCGCCGTCCGGTGTTGACCACGACCCCCACTGTACCCAAATCTGAAGTGGGTTTAAAGTTGGAATCACTTCAGGTTTAGGAGGGTGTCATGGCGGTGCTGGTGACCGGGGGCAATGCCGGGATCGGCTACTTCGTCGCGGAGCAGCTGGCCGAGGCGGGAGCGGAGGTGGTGCTCGGCAGCCGGGACCCGGCGAAGGCGGAGGTCGCGTTGAAGGTCCTCCGCGAGCGGGTGCCGGGGGCGCGCGTGTCGTGGGCGCGGCTGGACCTTGCCGACTTGGCTTCGGTGAAGGGAGTCGAGGTCGGCGAACTCGACGCGGTCGTGCTGAACGCGGGCGTGTATCTCGACGGGCCCGAGCGGCGGGAGACCAAGGACGGGCACGAGATGACGTTCGGGGTCAATCACCTCGGGCACTTCGCGCTGACTGCGGCGCTTCAAGATCAGCTGAAGCCGGGCGCGAGGATTGTGACGACAGGGAGCTTCGCGGCGAAGTCGGCGAAGCTCGATTTCGAGGATCTGCAGAGCATGCGCGATTACCAGCCCAAAACTGCGTACGAACGGTCGAAGCTCGCGCAAACGTTGTTCGCGCTGGAGTTGGATCGACGGCTAAGGACAGCGGGCAGCAGCAGGCTGAGTGTCGTCGCGCATCCTGGCGGGGCGCTGGACAGTCTGACTCCGGACCGGCCGCCGCTGCATGTGCGCAGTACGAAACAAAAGCTGAGCCTCGCGCGAATTGCCTTGCAGGGCAAGGACGGCGGCGCGCGGCCAGCGGTGCGGGCGGCGGTCGGGCCGGATGTCCACAGTGGCCAGATCTGGGGTCCGCGGGTGTTCGGTCTCAAAGGACGGCCCCGGCCGGAGCCGGTGCGCGGGCCGTACGCGGACGCCGAAGCCGCCGCCCGGTTGTGGGCGGCGAGCGTGGAGCTGACCGGAGTCGAGCCGTCGATCAGCTGACGTCGATCAGCACCTTCCCGGTGACGCCCTTTTCCGACGCCTCGTGCGCGCGAGCGGTTTCCGCCAGCGGGAACCGGTGCACGGGCAGGCCGTGATCGGGGCCGAGCCGGAGTCCGCCGTCGGCCAGGGCGGCGTTCAGGTCTTCCGCTCCGGCGCGCAGGCGGTCGAATCCGACGGTGTAGAGCACCAGGAACTGGTAGCGGCTGTTGAGGAAAACGTTCTGTCCAAAGTCGACAGTCACGGTCCCGGTTCCGCGGTCGTCGCCGTAGGCCGCGACGACCCCGCGCGGGCGAAGTACCGCGGCGTGCAGGGGAGCGTTCACGCCGACGGCGACCTCCACGATCACGTCAACGCCGTCCGGCGCGATTTCCCGGATCGCCGCGGCGACATCTCCTTCGGTGTACCGCACGACGTGCTGCGCACCGGCGGCACGCGCGAGCGCGGCCTTGTCCTCGGTGCTGACGGTGGCGATCACGGTCGCTCCGGCCCAGCGCGCCAGCTGGATCGCGGCGTTGCCGACCGCGCCCGCGCCGCCGCTGACCAGAACAGTCTTGCCGGCCAACGCATTCGGAGCCAGCCGCTGCGGTCCGTCCTCCGCGACAGTGAGCGCGCGGTGCGCGGTGAGCGCCGGGATCGCGAACGCGGCGCCTTCGTCGAAGCCGATTCCGTCGGGGAGCGGCACGAGCCGGTCCGCCGGAAGAACGGTGTACTCCTGCGCGGTCCCGGACAACGGCGAGTGCGCGGCGGCCAGCAGCAGCCACACCCGGTCGCCCACGGAGAATCCGTCCACCCCGGCGCCGATCGCGTCCACGACGCCGGCCCCGTCCTGGTTGGGCACGGACAGCTCCGCCTCGACGCCGAACCGAGAGCCGGAGCGCGCCTTCCAGTCGGTCGGGTTCACCGCGGACACCGCGATCCGCACGCGCACCTCGCCCGGCCCCGGCTCGGGCACGGCGAGTTCGGACAACGTCAGCACTTCCGGGCCGCCGAACTGGCGGTAGGTCACAGCTTTCACCCTCGGTGCAATTCACCGGCGGGCGCGGCTATTCCCGCCGCGCGCGTCAGCGCGCGCCGAGCCGCGCGACCACCGGGGCGAAGTCCTCGAGGAAAGCGCCGTTTACGCTGTAGTACGACACCCCGAGTTCCTCGCGCCGCCGCTGCAGCTCCTCGGCCATCGCGGCCGGTCCGCCGCGCAGGAGGGTGAGCGAATCGTGCTCGATCAGGGTCTCGATGTCGTGGCCGATGAAGGTGCGGATCCACGGCGGGATTTCCTCGCCGACGACGAAAATGTTCATCGCCAGTTCGACCTCCCGGCCGCCGGCCGCGGCCCGGATCTCGGCGGCGTACTCGGCGGTCTCCGCCCGGCTCGCGAGGATGCTGTGGGCGAGGGTGACGACGTCCGCGCGTTCGCCTGCCAGCCGACGCGCTTTCGGCCCGCCCGCGGCGACCATCACCGGCGTGTGCTCATCGCCGTCGAGACGGCGCAGGTGCGAGATCGTGTCCGACACCTGGGCCAGCCGCTCCGGACCGGTGCCGTACGGCAGGCCCAGCTCGGCGGCGGCTTCGCGCATCAGCGGAATCCCGGTGCCGATCCCCATTTCGAACCGGCGGTCGGTGAGCACGCTGAGGCTGTGCGCCTCCCACGCCGCCGCGCGCGGCGTGCGCAGCGGGCTGGCGAAGACGAACGTCCCGACCCGCAGTTCGGTCGTCACCGCCGCCGCGACGGCCAGCGACGCGGTCGGGGTCGGAAGATGCAGATTGTCCGGCGAAAGCAGGGTCGAATATCCGAGATCCTCCGCG
This sequence comes from Amycolatopsis sp. NPDC059235, assembly GCF_042754125.1. Classification (NCBI taxonomy): domain Bacteria; kingdom Bacillati; phylum Actinomycetota; class Actinomycetes; order Pseudonocardiales; family Pseudonocardiaceae; genus Amycolatopsis; species Amycolatopsis sp. NPDC059235. The sequence continues at coordinate 180,679 of NZ_JBHZAG010000006.1, read as the reverse complement.
CGCCGTGCGGTTTCCCGCCATTTCGCCCCGCCTTCTTGCGGCGCCGCGACAACCCCGAACCGAAAAGTTTTTCCCGCCATGGCACCAGAAAACCACGGCCGCCGCACTCGCGCCAGCAAATGCGGCAGCCGGGTGAGTCAGCCGCGCTGGTACTGCTCCCAGGTCAGCTTCGGGTTGACCGCGGGGCCGTCGTCCTTGCCGTGGTTGGCGAGGCCGTTCTGCCCGAGGTAATAGGCTCCGACCTGGTGCTGCGCGCCCGAGGACAGGTCCGGGTCGTTGACCGCGATCGCGTGGATGTGGTAGCCCCAGTCGCCTTGCGAGGGTGTGCGCACCCAGGCCGCGAACCCGACCTTCCGGAGGTCCTTGGCGAATTCGGTGCGGGTCGCCGAGGACATGTCCGCCACCGAAACGTCGAAAGCGCCGCCGCCGTCGTGCGTTCCGGCCGACGCGCCGACGCCGCCCGGGTTGTACGAACCCTGCGTGAGGCCGACGTCCTTGCCGAACAGCTTTTCGGCTGCTTGAAGCATCGCCTTGGTGCGCGTGTTCAGCGTGACGCCGTGATAGGTCACGTGGCTGCCCGCGGATACCGGGTTCGACACGGTGTACCGGCCGGAGCCGAGCTTCTCCAGCGACGTCTTGCCGGGCAGGCCCGAGGCGTCGATTCCGGTGTAGCCGAGGGACTTCTGGTACTTCGAGTAGGCGTCGATCGTGGTGGTCCCGAAGTAGCCGTCGACGTACTTGGCGTCCAGCAGCCCCTTGGCCTGCAACGCCTTCTCGACCAGCAGGACGCTGTCGTGCGCGCCCGGCGTCTGCGTGCTGTCGGCGCGCTGCGGGTCGATCTGGGCCGCCAGCAGCACGGCTTCCATGTTCGCCGCCGGCAGCGCCGCGGCTACGCCCGGAGCGGCGACGGCGACCGTGGCCGCCGCCGCGGCCCCGGCGGTGAGCACTGCGAGTTTCCTGAGCATCCGTGTCCTCCCGGTCCTGGTCGGTCCGGGCCGAGCATCGCCGAGCGGGATACACGGGACGTACAAATGCGCCCCGACCTCACTCCAGCCACTCGGTGACGAACCGGTCGTTCTCGTGGATGTGCACGGCCTCGTACGGTTCGGGCCCGAGCGAGACGAACTTGTGCGGCATGTCCGGCGGCGCGACTAGCACGTCCCCGGCGACGCCTTCGCGCTGCTCGTCGCCGATGGTGAACAACGCGCGGCCGCGCTGGATGACGAAGGTTTCGCGGTAAGGATGCCGGTGGAGGCGCGGCCCGGAGCCGGGCTCGGTTTCGTACTCGCGGATGACGGAGACGCTGGAGCCGACTTCGTAGCCCTCGACGTCCCGGGTTGCGGGTTCAGTCATGTCCGTGAACGTTAGCCCGCCGGGGCGGTGGCTGGGGCGAAAATCGGGCGGATCCCGGCTGGGTGGTGGTGGCGTTGGCTTGGGCGCGCCAGAGTGCCGTTCGCCATGGCATCGAGCGGATCGAGAGATCGCAGATCTCAGAGCTTCAAACCGAGCCACGCGGCGTAGCTCGTCAGCGTCTCCGATTGCCGCCGCGCGGAACGGACGAGCGCCGAGACTGTTTCGCGGGTCATCGGGTGCCTCCGGGCTTGACCCGGCGCGACCATGCGTGCGCGTTGCAGCTGTTTCAGCGCCTTCTCCGGCTGATTCAGCCAACGGTACGAGCGGGCCATGTCCAGATGGTGATGCCCGATCCGGGTGGGAAGCCAGCCGGCCGGGATCCGCAGCCCCCGGCCGGCTTCGACAGCCAGGTTGTGCTCCCCGAGGGCACCGAAGGTCACCACGCGGTGGACTTGAACGTTCGCGGGTCCGAAGCCGAACCAGAAGGTTTCCGGCTCTTCTCCCGTCAACGCGGCGATCCGGGCAGCTTCCTCGAGGTGGCCCGTCATGGCGTCGCGGTCCCTGGTGCGAGCTGCGATCACCGATGCGCCGAGATGCAGCTGTCCTCGAGCCACCAGCGCTCCCGGAGCGTCCTCCGCGCCGTCCAGGAGCGCTGCGCCTGCGTTGTTCAACCGCCAGCACGCCGCATAGTCCTCGTCGCGAAGGTATGCGGTCACCCGCAGGTATTCCCGGGCAGCGCGGAGGCCGGGCGCGCGACCTCCGGCTTGCCGCGCGGCCCAATCCATTTTGCCGAGCGCGTTCACCGACAGCGTGTTGTCTCCGACGGCGATCCCCGCCGAATGGCCGCAGCGAGTCGTCAGTGCGAGGAGCGCCCATGCGTCATGCCGGTCTTGTCCGGCGCAGCTCTCGGCGGCGATGTGCAACTCGGCGACGAGGGAGGGCAGCAGCGCGATCATCGGCTCGTACTGCGCGGCCTGCGCGAGCCGGTTGAGATACCGGACATCGGCCTGAAGCACAGCGAGCGGGCGCGGCGCGACAGCCGAGTCCGGCGGGAGATCGAGCAGGTCCAGCGCGGCACGGACAGGCGACAGCCGGGCGGCGAGTTCGTCGTCCTCCCGCCGCCACTCGAATCTGTTCCAGGCCAGCCTCTCGACGCGGACTCCGAGGGAGTCGGCGACCCGGCCGAGGAACTCGGGCGCCGGGATTTCCTCCCCGCGTTCCACCTTCGAGAGCATGCTCGTGCTGTAGCTGATCCTGCGTGCCAGAGCATGCTGCGTCAGGCCGGCCAGCTTCCGGGCCGCAGCGATCCGCCCACCGATTCCAGAGTCCACGAGAGCATCGTTCCGCAATTTCCCGATGCCTGGCGAGTGCTCTATTCGGGTTGTCATTTTCCTGTCACTTCCCGCGCCGGGCTTGTCGTAGCGTCGCGGCCGAGTGCGGGAAAGGCGTCAGGGGCGATGCCCTTGGGCCGTCTTGAAGCAGAGGGGAAACAACATGACTATCGCAGTAGACGACCTCGCCGGCAAGGGCCTTGTCACCGAAGCGCTGTTCGCTCGTCTCGTCGCCCGGATCGCGAAAGAGAACACCTGGCCGCGCGAATACGCGGCGCGCGTCATGGACCAGGCGCTGGCTTTCCTCGCAGCCTGTGCACGGACTTCCCGGCCGTTGGCTCCGAGCGAAATTGTCGATATCGGGTGGCACGCGTTCGTCCTTTATACCCGCGAATACGCGGATTTCTGCGAGCGGATCTCGGGAGGATTCATCCATCACGTACCTGACGACGAGGCCGAGGGCGGAGGCGCGGCCTTCGCCGAGAAGATGGATCGCACGACGTCCGCGATTCAGGCGGCAGGTTTCGCCGTGGATCCCGAGCTGTGGTTTACTTCGGCCGCCAAGTGCGCGAAGTGCTCACAGTGCAAGAACGGATGCACCGACGATCCGCCGCCGTCGGCGTCGTGCTGACGCGAAGGGAAGGCAATGTCCAGCCGAGCCTGGGAGGACATTCCTGCCCCGGTGCGGCGGGCGGTCGAGAAGGAAACGGGAAAGGTTTCCAGCTCCGTTTCCCCGTCCGACGGACGGAACTCGGACTTCCTGGCGACGCTTCAGGCCGAGCGGGGACGCTTCTTCGTCAAGGGGGTCCGGGCGGGAACCCGCCAGGAGCGGATGCAGCGGATCGAGGCCAAGGCGAATCCGGGCCTGCCGCATGCTGTCGCTCCGCGCCTTCTCTGGGAAGCCGAGGCGGACGGATGGTCCTTGCTGGGCTTCGAACACGTCGCGGGACGGCATGCGAACCTCGAGCCGGGCTCGCCCGATCTCCCGTTGGTCGCGGACGCCGCGGTGACGATGGCGCAGGCGCTGGCGGGATGTTCGCTGGACCTTCCGTCAGCCGCCGAGCAGTGGGCTTGGTCGAGCCCGTGGCGTCGGCTGTCGAAGCAGCCCGACGGCAAACTGGGTCTTTGGGATCGGCGGCATCTGGACGAACTCGTGGAGCGGGAGCGCCAGGGAATCGACTGGGTGCGCGGCGACAGCCTTGTGCACGGCGACCTTCATCCGCTGAACATCCTGGTGTCCGACCGGGCTCGGGTCGTCGACTGGGCCTGGTCGAGCCTCGGCGCGCCTTGGCTCGACGCGACGTCACTGGTCCTGCGGCTCGTCGCGGACGGTCACACTCCGGCGCAGGCCGAGGAGTGGGCTCGGCGGATTCCGGCCTACCGCGACGCCCCGGACCGGGGAATCACCGCTTTTTCCGTCCTTGTCCTGGGCATGTGGACGTATCGGGGCGCTTTCCCCCGGCTGACCGAGGTCGCGCGGCGCTACGTCCGGCATCGCCTGGCGCTTTGACCGCCTCCCAGGCAACCTGTCGGATGTCTGTCCGCACAAAACCGGCCAGATCTCTGTCATTCCGTTGACCTCGCCGCCCGCCAGCCGGAAAGGTCGGACAACACGAGGTCTGGGAGGCAGCGTGCGGTACTCAGTCGTGACAGCGTTGGTGACGGCGGCGGTCGTCGGTGCGGGAAGCGTTGCGGCGGCCGCGCCGCAGGTCCCGCTGGTGAGCGACCCGGCGGCTTACGTCGATCCGCTTGTCGGCACCGGGCGCGGCGGCACCTCGGTCGGCGAGATCAACAACTTCCCCGGGCCGGCCGCGCCGTTCGGGATGATGCAGTTTTCGCCGGACACCGACGGGTCCTACGCCGGCTACCAGTATCACAGCGACAAGATCCGCGGCTTCAGCCTCGACCACGCGTCGGTCGGCTGCAACGCGTTCGGCGACGTCCCGATTCTGCCGGTCACCGGCGATGTCGGGGCGAAGCCGTGGGACCGCGTCGAGCGGTTCACGCACGACGGTGAGCAGGCGGAACCCGGTTATTACGCTGTCACGTTTCCCGATTCCGGCGTGCGCACCGAGCTGACGGCGACCACGCGCACGGGGATGGCGGCGTTCACCTTCCCCGCCGGGCAGAACGCGCAGGTGCTGGTGAAGGGCGGCGCGAGTCTCGCGGGCAACTCCGCTGCTGGCCTGCGGATCACCGGCGACCGCGAGGTCAGCGGGCAGGCGACGACTGGGCACTTCTGCGGCAAGTCGAACAAGTACACCGTCTACTACGACATCACCTTCGACCGTCCGTTTACCGCGCACGGCACCTGGGACGGCCAGACCGTCCAGCCGGGCAGTGATCAGGTCGACGCGCCGAAAGCGGGTGCGTACCTGACGTTCGGCGACGCGGGCGCGGTCCGCGCGAAGGTGTCGATGTCCTATGTGGACGTTCAGGGCGCGAAGGAGAACATGGAGCCCGGTTGGGACTTCACCGCGATGCGCCAGAAGACGAGGGACGCCTGGCGCGACGCGCTCGGCCGGATTCGCGTGGCGGGCAAGGATTCCGCGCAGCTCAAGACGTTCTACACCGCTCTCTACCACAGCCTGATGCACCCGAACACGTTCAACGACGTCGACGGTCGCTACATCGGCTTCGACAATCAAGTCCGCACGCTCCCGGCCGGGCACTCGCAATACGCCAACTTCTCCGACTGGGACACCTACCGCTCGCTCGCGCCCTTGCACGGCATGCTGTTCCCGAAGGAAGCCAGCGACATGGCGCAATCGCTGACCAACGACGCGGTCCAGGGCGGCTGGTGGCCGCGCTGGCCGATGGCCAACGGCTACACCGGGCAGATGACCGGCGACAGTTCGGTCGCGCTGCTGTCCAGCCTCTACGCCTTCGGCGCGCGCGACTTCGACGTCAAGACCGCGCTGAAGTACCTGGTCAAGGGCGCTACGTCGGTGGACGAGACGCCGGGCGCGTACCAGGAACGCCGGGGGATCGCGGACTACCTCGCGCGCGGCTACCTGCCGAACAACGACGCCTCCCGCGGCGACCACGCGCGCGTCGGGGCCTCGATCACGCTGGAATGGGCGATCGACGACTTCGCCATCGCGCAATTCGCGGGCGCGATCGGCGACCGCGGCGTCGCCCGCGACTTCGCCGAACGCGGCCAGAACTGGCAGCACCTGTTCAACCCGGCCACCGGCTACCTCCAGCCGCGCGGCCAGGACGGACGCTTCCCGGACGGTCCCGCGTACCAGCCGCCCGCGCCCGGCACCTTCGGCCAGGACGGTTTCGACGAGGGCAACGCCGCGCAGTACACCTGGCTCGTCCCGCAGGACACGGCCGGGCTGGTGACCGCGATGGGCGGCCCGGCGGCGGTGTCCGCGCGGCTCGACACGTTCTTCCAGAAGCTCAACGTCGGCCCGAACGAGCCGTACATGTGGGCGGGCAACGAGCCCGATTTCGGCGTGCCCTGGCTGTACAACCACGTCGGCCAGCCGTGGAAGACGCAGGAAGTGGTGCGCCGGATCGCGACCACGTTGTTCAGCGCGACGCCGGACGGCGAACCCGGCAACGACGACCTCGGCGCGCAGTCATCCTGGTACGTCTGGGCCGCGCTCGGGCTCTACCCGTCGACCCCGGGCACGCCGGATCTCACGGTGCACAGCCCGCTGTTCGAGCGCGCGGTGCTGACGCTGCCGGGAGGCCGCACCCTCGACCTCCGTGCGCCGGGCGCTTCGACGACCACGCAGTACGTCCACGGTCTGGCGCTCAACGGGCATCGGTGGGATCGGACGTCGCTGCCGCAGGACCTGGCGCGCAATGGCGGACGGCTCGACTTCGCGCTGTCCGCGCAGCCGGACCGGAACTGGGCCGCGAACACGCAGCCACCGTCCTATCGGGACGGCGAGGAGCCGTACGTCGCCTCGGTGGCCAACCAGGTCACCGTCGAACCGGGTGGCTCCGGCACCGTCGCGGTGAACGGCCAGCGGCTCGGCGGACAGCTGAGCTCGCTGAACCTGGCGACGTCGGCCCCGGCCGGAATCACCGTGTCCGGCCCGCGTTCGGTGCGGCTCGACGACCGCACCGGAAGCGGGAAAACGGATCTGACCGTTACGGCCGCGGCGGGAACTCGCGCGGGTTACTACGAAGTGCCCGTAACGTTGCGCGGCCAGGGACATTCGGTTTCTTCCTCGATAATTGTGTTGGTCGCGCCGAAGGGAAGCCTGGCCGGATCCTTCGGCAACGTCGGAATTTCCGAGGACGGCGACGGCGGTTCGGCGAATTTCGACGGTGCCGGAAACAGCTATTCGCGGAAAGCGCTGGCCGACGCCGGTCTCGCTCCGGGTTCGACCGGACACGCTGCGGGTACGACGTTCGTCTGGCCCGCCGCGCCGTCCGGCCGCCCGGACAACGCGGTGGCCTCCGGGCAGAAGCTCGATCTGGGTGGAACTTCAGCCGGCCGCCTGCTTTTCGTCGGTTCGGCGACGAACGGAGACCATCGCGGGAGCGCGACCGTCGCGTTCACCGACGGCACGACGGCGACCGCCGATCTTTCGTTCGGTGACTGGGTGTTGCCGGGCGGAAATACCGAACCAGTGTTCGGCAATACGCTCGTGGCCCGCACCGCGCACCGGAATCAGCCCGGCGGCCAGGGAATCGGCGCCTCGGTTTACGCCACGTCGCCGCTGGAAATCCCGGCGGGCAAGAAGATCGCGACGGTGACTCTTCCGGCCGATCCGGACCTCCACGTTTTCGCCCTCGGCCTCGGGTGAGTTTGTCAAGCAGGATTCCCAGGGTGTGATCTGTTCGCGGGTTCCGGAATTTCTCGGCCGTCTTCTTCGTAGGTGCCCAAGTGCTCACGACGAAGGGGAGTGGCGTGAACGAAACACGCGAAGCGCCGAACGCGGGGAGCCAGCTGAAGCTGGTGCTCGTGCTCGGCGTTCTGGTGGCACTGGGGCCGCTGTCCATCGACATGTATCTGCCGGCGCTGCCGGACATCACCCGCGAACTGTCGACGACGGAGTCGACGATCCAGCTGACCCTCACCGGAACGGTGCTGGGGCTCGGGCTCGGCCAGCTGATCGCCGGCCCGCTTTCGGACGCGATGGGGCGGCGCATCCCGCTCGTCGCGGGAAGTTTGATCCACGTCGTCGCGTCGCTGCTGTGCCTGGTGGCGCCGACGGTGGAGCTGCTGAGCGCGGCGCGCGTGCTGCAGGGGCTGGGCGCCTCGGCGGGCGCGGTGCTGGCGCTGGCCGTGGTGCGCGACCTCTACACCGATCGCGCCGCGGCGAAACTGCTGTCCAAGCTCATCCTGGTGATGGGCGTTTCCCCGGTGCTGGCCCCGACGCTCGGCAGCGCGCTGCTGGCGTGGACGCACTGGCGCGGGGTGTTCGTGGTGCTCGCCGCGATCGGGCTGGCGAGCGGGATCGCGGCGGCGCTCGCGCTGCCGGAGACGCTGCCGCCCGCTCGGCGGCAGCCGTTCCAGCTCCGGGCGACCGTGCGGTCCTACCGGAGCCTGTTCACCGACCGCTCGTTCGTCGGGCTGGTGCTGGTGGCCGGGTTCGCGATGGCCGGGCTGTTCGCGTTCGTCAGCGGCGGGTCGTTCGTGTTCCAGCAGCAGTACGGGCTGGACCAGCAGCAGTTCGGCCTGATGTTCGGGGCGAGCGCGGTGTGGCTGATCGCCGCGACGCAGGTCAACGCCCGGCTGATGAACCGCTTCGAACCGCACCAGGTGCTGCTCGTGGCGAGCCTCGCCGCGGCGGGCTCGGCGGCGGTGCTGCTGGCGACCGCGCTGACCGGGTTCGGCGGCATGTTCGGCGTCGCGGTGCCGGTGTGGGCGGTGCTGTTCTTCGCCGGGCTGATCCTGCCGAACGCGCCCGCGGTCGCGCTCGACGCGCACGGGAACAACGCCGGGACGGCGGCGTCGCTGCTGGGCGCGGTGCAGTTCGGCGTCGGCGCGGCGGTCTCGCCGGTGGTCGGCCTGCTGGGCAACAACGCGGCCGCGATGGCCACGGTGATGTTCGGCGGACTGGTGGTGTCCGGGCTGGTGCTGTGGCTGATCGCGCGGCCGTGGCAGGGCCGGGCGGTCGAGCAGGACGAACTGGTCGACACCAGGGTTCCGGTGGCGGTCGACTGACCCCGCTGTCCGTGAGGGGAACCCCGAGGGACTCTGATTCCCTCGGGGTTCCCCTCACGGACCTTCACATGCTGCGGAGCACCGAGACGACCACGCCGAGCACCGCGGCCCGGTCGCCGTCGATCACGTCGTAGGCCGGGTTGCGGGGCTCGAGGTAGACGTGCCCGTCGCGGCGGCGGTAGACCTTCACCGTCGCCTCCTCGTCGATCATCGCGGCGACGATCTGCCCCGAATGCGCCTCGTGCTGCTGCTTCACCACCACGATGTCGCCGTCGCAGATCGCCGCGTCGACCATCGAATCGCCGCGCACGCGAAGCCCGAAAACGGTGCCGCGGCCGGTGAGCCCGCGCGGCAGTTGCAGGACATCGTCCACGTGCTCCAGCGCGGAGATCGGCGTGCCGGCCGCGATGTCGCCGACCACCGGCACCGGCACGGAGTCGCCGCCGTCGCGCGAGGGGACGTCGCCGAGGAACGCGCGCACGTCGATCGGCCGCGACATCGTCGAGCTGCGGCGCAGGAAACCCTTGTCCTCCAGCGCGGCGAGATGCTTCGACACCGAGGACGTCGACCGCAATCCGACCGCTTCGCCGATCTCGCGCGTGCTCGGCGAATACCCGTGCTGGCCCACCCAGTCCCGGATGGTGGCGAGGATGTGCTGCTGCCGCTCGGGCAGGGCCGAAGCGTCGAGGTGGTCGAAGACGTCGTCGTAGGCGGTCACGGGCCGATCGTAGAGGGCGTCCGGGCCGGTCGCGGGGGCCGGGGGCGTTGTTCCCGCGGTTGCTCCACTGTGGACTGTGGATGCGGTTGGTAGGCTTGTCCCTCCGGAGGGTGACGGAGGGGACCGGGGATGACTCAGCCGAGGGAACGGCCGAAGGTGACGGGGATCGGCATCGCGGTGGCGGTGTTGCTCGTGGTGCTGGAGATTTACGCGGTACGCGGGGGAATCTGGTCGGTCGGGGAAATCGTGAGCGGCGGAAGCCGCGTCCGCGCCTCCGATTACCTGTTCGCGTTGTCCCTGGTGCTGGCGATCGTCGTGCTCGTCGGCATAGGGATGATTTTCGCGCGACGGCAATCGGTCGGCCGGATTCTGCTATGGGGCGTGCCGCTGCAGTTGGTGTGCTCGCTCGCCGGGGTGATCCTTGCCCATTCCTGGTGGGACAGCGCCGCGTTCGGCCTGATGACCGTCCTGGCGGTGGTGCTGTGGCTGCCCGCGGTGTCGGCGAAGACGCCTCCGCCCGTGGGCTACGGGATGCCTTACGGGGCACCGGTTCCGGGGATGCCGCAGTATCCGGCGCAGGTTCCGATGGGACAGCAATATCCGCAGCCGGCTCCGGTTCCGCCGCAGTATCCGCAGCAGTACGGCGCTCCGGGAGTGCCGCAGCCGTACCCGCAGCAACCCCAGCAGCAGTATCCGCAGCAGCCGATGCCGGGGCAATGGCCTCCGCAGGGTCCGCCGCACCAGGGGCGCCCGGGCCAGTGATCACTGCCCCGCGAAATGCCGCTGCTGGTCGGTGACCTCGGCCAGCGCCCGCTTGAAATCCGCGTACTCGCCCCGCCCGAGCCGCTGGGCGTGCCGGTCCTCGATCCCGGCGAGGACGCGGGTCGAGGCCCCGATCATGGCCGACCCGCGCTCGGTCGGGCAGACGAGTTTCGCGCGCCGGTCGGCCGGGTCGGGGCGGCGTTCGACGTAGCCGAGGGTTTCGAGTTCGTCGACCATCGTGCCGATGACCTGCTTGCGCCGTCCGGACAGCCGGGACAGTTCCGTCGCGCGCGCACCGTCCGGGCCGAGGTAGGCGAGCACCGCGCCGTGCCGCGGGCTCAGGTCGCCGAAGCCTTCGGCGGCCAGCGCGGTGAACAGTTCCCGCTGCACCGCGAACAGCAGTCGCCCGGCGAGCATCCCCAGGTCGGGTTGCGCGGGCACTCGGGAGTCGGGCACGGCGAAGATCGTAGCCCCCGGCCGGACGCGGGTCAGGACCGCCGGGGCAGCACGCAGAATTCGTTGTCTTCCGGGTCTTTCAGCACGATCCAGTGGTCGTTTTCCGGATCTTCCATGACTCTCGCGCCCAGCGTCACGAGGCGGGCGACCTCGTCGCGCTGCTCGACCGTGTCCGGCGCGATGTCCAGGTGCAGCCGGTTCTTGCCGGCCTTCCCCTCGGGCACCGGCTGGAACAGCAGCGACGGCCGGTCCGGCGCTTTCAGTTCGACGTAGGTGAGTCCGTGACTGTCCGGCCACCGCTCGGCCCGCGGATAGCCCAGCGCTTCCCGCCAGAATTCGGCGAGCGCGTCAGCGTCCCGGCAGTCGACGGCGACGGCGATCAGGTGGCTGCTCATGATCGGTGGCTACCCGCGATCCGCCCCGGGTACTCATCTGTCCACAGTGGACATCAGTGCGGATGGGCGAGAAGGGCGCCGAGACCCGGTCCGGCGGCTGGTCGGCCGAGCAGGGTGAGGCAGTGCCACAGCGTCACCTGCGTCGCGGTGAGCACGGGTTTTCCCGCGCGCTTTTCGAGTTCGGCGAGCAGCGGCGCGGTGTGCAGGGCGGTCTCCGGGACCAGGACGGCTTGGGCGTCCGGGGAGGCCGCGGAATCGACCAGGTCGCGGATCTGGGCGCTGTCCCAGGTTGCCAGGTCGCGGTCGGAACCGGCGTCGGCCGACACGGCGTGCACGGTGGCGATGTCTTCCTCGGCAAGGAATGCCGCGAACGCGTCGGTGATCTCGGGCGCGTACACCGAGGCGAGCGCGATCCGCTCCAAACCGAGCCGATGCGCGGCGGCGAGGAACGCCAGCGATGTGCTGCTCGCCGGGACATCCAGTGCGTCCGTCAGGGCGTCGGTCTGCGTCTTGGCCACGGCGACGCCGTCGAGGAAACTGCAGCTCGTGCATGCCCAGCTGACCACGCGCGGCGACGTCGTGAAGGTCCCCGCAGCCTGGACCAGCCGGTCCGGTTCGCTCAGCTCGCGCACGGCGGCCTGGACGTTTTCCCGCTCGACCACGCGCCGGGCCCAGGGCACGTAGGCGAATTCCACGCCTGGCCGGGCGTCCAGGCACCCGGCCAGGGCGGTGAAGTCGTCTTCGGCGCAATCGCGAGTGGGATACAGCAGACCGATCATCTCGGGCAGTGTCGCACTCGTTCGCCCGGCTGGCAGAACTTCAGGAGCCGGGGCCGGAGTAGATCTCCGCGGCGGGCGGGGCCTTGGCGGGGACGGGCTGGTCCCAGCCGGTGAACTCCATCGTGCCTTGCTTCGGGGACTCGTACCGCAGCAGGCGGTGCGAGCCGGCGGCCTCGAGGAAGATCGTCCTGCCGCCGTTCTCGTATCGCACAGCCGGAGTGCCCGCCACGTCGGCGGGTTCGCTCGCGGAGTAGCCGGGCTGGTCGAGGTCGTCGGCCATGGCGCCGACGAGGACGTCGCGATCCAGGAAGATCTTGACCCCCTCGCCCAACCCCTGGGCCATCGGCGAGTCCATGGACACCCACTTGTCGTCCAGCGGAGAGCGGGCCCCAGCGGGTCGCCCGGCGATCTTGGCCATCCCGCGGGTGAACTTGATCCAGAGCTTGTCGCCGACGCGGACCACCGGAATCTCCGCGCCGTCCTTCTCGATCGATCCGCTCGCGCTGTCCTTGTTGAGCTGCACGTCGAACTTCGTCGGGCCGTCGCTGCCTTTGACGTGGACAGCGGTCGATTTCTTCATCGCGGCCGAGACGGTGTCGCCGACCGTCGCGGCGTCCGGCGGCGCGTCGGCCGGCTTGACCGGCGAACTCGGGGCCGCGCTGGCCGGCGACTGGGCAGGAGTGCCGCCGGAGCTGGAACAAGCGGCGCACACGAGCGCGGCGGCGATGGCTCCGCAGCGCAGGAGGAAACGTTTGTGGAGCGGGCGAATCATGCGATTTCCGTTCGGGACGGGCTCGGGACACCCCCGGGCGCATCCGCTTATCGCCTGCTCCAGTCGTCCGTTACGGCTTGTCCGCCGCTGTCATGGATCCGTGATCCGGATCCACAGTGGACGAAGGCCTCGCGCTCCCGAGCGGCGCGGGAACGCGAGGGGAGTCCGATCAGGAGCCGGGGCCGGAGTAGATCTCCGCGGCGGGCGGCGCCTGGGCCGGGACGGGCTGGTCCCAGCCGCTGAACTCCATCGTGCCGTCCTTCGGGGACTCCATCCGCAGCAAGCGGTGCGGCGAGACGGCCTCGATGAAGATCGTCGTGTTGTCGTTCTGGTACCGAAGTGCCAGGGTGCCTGCCACTTCGGCGGGCTGGCCTGTCGAGAAGTCGGGCTGGTCGGTCTCGCTGGCCATGCCGCTGACGAAGACGTCGTAGTCCGTGACCAGCTTGAATGTCTCGCCGAGACCCTGGCCGAGCTGGGAGTCGAGCGAGACCCACTTGTTGTTCACCATCGCGGCGGCCGCGGCGGGCAGCTTGGCCTTCTTGGTCAGCGACTTGGTGAACTTCATCCAGACTTTGTCGCCGACGCGCAGCACGGGCACCTCGACGCCGTCCTGCTCGATCGAGCCGCTCACGCTGTCCTTGTTCATCTGCAGGTCGATCTTCATCTCGCCGCGGTTGTTGTTCGTGCCCTTGACGTGGACCGCGGTCGCTTTCTTCATCGCGGCCTTGATGGCCGCGGGGTCGAGCGGGTCGGCGGAGGGCGCGGCCGATGAGCTGGCGGCCGGGCTGGCGGCGGCGGGCGGCTGCGCGGCGTTTCCGCCGGAACCGGAGCCGGAGCAGGCGGTGCACGCGAGCGTGGCGGCGGCCGCGACGGTGCCGTAGCGCAGGAAGAGACGGTTCGAGACCGGGCGAATCATGCGATTTCCGTTCGGGACAGGCCCGGGACATCCCCGGGCGCATCCGCTTATCGCCTGGTCCAGCGGTCTGTTACGCCTCTGTCTGGCTCTGTATTGGATTCGTGACGCTTTTGTCCACAGTGGACGAAGGCCTCGCGCTCCCGAGCGGCGCGGGAGCGCGAGGGGAGTCCGATCAGGAGCCGGGGCCGGAGTAGATCTCCGCGGCGGGCGGGGCCTGGGCCGGGACGGGCTGGTCCCAGCCGCTGAACTCCATGGTGCCTTCCGACGGGGATTCGAGGCGCAGCAAGCGGTGCGAGCCGGCGGCCTCGAGGAAGATCGTCCGGGTGCCGTTCTTGTACCGCAGCGCCGGAGTGCCCGCGACGTCGGCGGGTTCGCCCGCGGAGTAGCCGGGCTTGGCGGCGTCGTCGGCCGTGGAGCCGACGAAGACGTCGTAGTCCAGGAACAGCTTGAACGCCTCGCCGAGACCCTGGCCGAGCTGGGAGTCGAGCGACACCCACTTGTCGTTCACCATCGCGGCGGCCTCGGCGGGCAGGCCGGCCTCCTTGGTCAGCGACTTGCTGAACCGCATCCAGACCTTGTCGCCGACGCGCCGCACCGGGACCTCGACGCCGTCCTTCTCGATCGAGCCGCTCACGCTGTCCTTGTTGAACTGCATGTCGACCTTCATCTTGCCGTCTTCGCTCTTCGAGCCCTTGACGTGGACCGCGGTCGACTTCTTCATCGCGGCCTTGACGGTTTCGCCGACGGTCGCGGCGTCGGGAGGGGCGGCGGCCGGCGCGGCCGAAGAGCTCGCGGCCGGGCTGGCGGCGGCGGGCGGCTGCGCGGCGTTTCCGCCGGAACCGGAGCCGGAGCAGGCGGTGCACGCGAGCGTGGCGGCGGCCGCGACGGTGCCGTAGCGCAGGAAGAGACGGTTCGAGACCGGGCGAATCATGCGATTTCCGTTCGGGACAGGCCCGGGACGCCCCCGGGCACATCCGCTTATCGCCCGATGCGGAGGTTCGTTACGGCTTGCCCGGTTTCGTCACATATCCGTGACTTCGGGGTCCACTGTGGACTATTCAGCCTCAGCTGGCGGCGCGGGTCGTCGCGTAACCGGGGTGCGGCAGCCGTTGCGGGCGGCCGTTCGGGTGGTACTCGAAGTGCCACCATTCGTTGTCGTACACGCGATACAGGCCGAACCGTCCACCGTGGACTTCGAGCCACTGCGCGCCTTCGTAAGGCCGCACGTCGAGCGCGACGCCTTGCACGTGCTGCGATTGCGCGGGCGGGAGCGTGAGGTGCAGGGCGAGTTCGTGCGAACCGGCGCGCTGCACTTCGGCGTGGAACAGGTCGGCCTGCGTGGCGGCGTCGCGGTGGCCGGACGTCAGGCCGAGCAGGATTCCGTGCTGCCACAAGGCTTCGGTGCGCGCCGCGGTGAACGCGGCGTGCGTGCCGGGCGTGAGCCCGGCGAGGTTTTCGGCCGGATAGCGGGCCCCCAGCGCCCACTGGCACGCGACGTGCCGCGCCCGGCCCCGCGCGACCACCCACGCGACGGGCACGAAAAGCACCGCGAGCACGTGGGTGATCACTCGGTAGATTCCGGTCACTGCAACGCCTTCACGACCGCGGCGGCGGCCTGCGCGATCAGTTTGTCGTCGGACTTCGCGTCCTTCCGCGGGCGGTCGGACAGCACGGCGAGCACGATCGGAGCCCGGTTCGGCGGCCATACCACGGCGATGTCGTTGCGCGTGGCGTAATCGGCGGATCCGGTCTTGTCCGCGACCTGCCAGTCCGCGGGCACGCCGGCGCGGATCACGTTCGCGCCGGTGGTGTTGGCGCGCATGATCTTGGTGAGCACGGCCTGCTTGTCCGCCGGGAGTCCCGAGTCGAGCGCGACGGCGCGCAGGTCCTTGGCCCAGACTCGCGGGGTGGTCGTGTCCCGGACGTCACCAGGGCTCGTCTCGTTGAGAGCGGGCTCGATGCGGTCCACGTGGGTGACCGTATCGCCCAGCCCGCGGACCTCCGCGGCCAGCCCGGCGGGACCGCCGATTTCGCGGAACATGAGGTTATCCGCAGTGTTGTCGCTGTAACGCAGCGCAGCGTCGAGGACGCTCAGTAACGACATTTGCTCCCCGATGTGCTTCTCCGTAATCGGGGAGTTGGGCACGAGATCGCTTTGCCGAATCGTGACCGTCCGGGTCAGATCGTCCCCGCGGTGCAGGATGGCTGCCGCGTTGAACACCTTGTGCGTTGATGCGTAGGCGAAGCGGTCGTCGGCGTGATAGGCGACCTCGCGGCCGTCGCCGGTGTCGATCGCGTAGACGCCGAGCCGGGCGTCGAAAGCCTTTTCCAGCGCGGCGAAATCCGGCTGGACGACGGTTTTGGCCGCGACCGGCGCGGCGGACTGCGCCGCGCTCGCCGGGGATTCCGGTGTTGCTGGTGTGGCACATGAGGCTAGCGCGACCAATGCGAACGTGGCCAGGGTCAGCCTGCGGAACACGGGGTTCTCCCTCCGAAGTCGATCAACTCCCCAGCAGCGTGCCCCCGGCCGGTTCATGCGGGCCAAGACACTTTTGTGCGAGATGATGCGAATCTGGCATAAGCTCTGGTCGTGGACTTGGTCGGCAGCTGCAAAGCGTTCGTGAGCGTGACCGAAGCGGGGAGCTTCACCGGCGGGGCGGCGGTCGCACAGATCCCGCAGCCGGTGGCGAGCCGCCGGATCGCCGCGCTCGAACGGCACCTGGGGGAGCGGCTGTTCGACCGGTCCACGCGGCGTGCGCAGCTCACGCCGTTCGGGCGGGACCTGCTTCCGTCGGCGCAACGCCTGGTCCGCCTCGCTGAGGCGATGGAACACGACGCTCAGCGCGCGCGTCGGCGGCCGTTGCGATTGGCGGTCCCGGACACGTCGACCACTCGCGACCTCGCCGAGCTCGAGGCGCAGGCGCGGACGGTCGAGGTGTTCCTGGAGTTTCGCGTCGCCGGGCCGGCTGAGCGGGCGGAACTGGTGCGGACGCAGGAAGTGCGGGCCGCGCTCGTCGCGGTGCCGCCGGAAGACGGGGTGTGGACGGTGCCGCTCGGGCTGGCCGGCGAGGCGGAGCCGGACGAAGCCGTGGTGTACCTGGAAACCCTGCGCGCGGGCCGGGCGGCCGGTGCGCGCCGCCGGGTGTGGGTGCAGCCGGAGGACGACGTGCCGCATGTTCGCGACCGGGTGTTCCGCGCGCGGGACGCGGCCGGGTTGCTGCCCGCGCAGGTCGAGGTCGCCGGGACGCTCACGACGGCCGCTGCGAGCGTGATCGGGTCGGCGGATCTGCTGCTGTGCTCGGCGGATCAGGCGCGGGAACTGGGATTGGCGTGGCGTCCGGCGGGCGGCGTCCGGCTGGCGCGCGGGTACGACGTGGCGGCCGGGCTGGGCGACGACGTCGACCGGGTGCGGACGCCGCTGCGCGCCGCGATCGCCCGCTGTCTCGGCGCGAGCCTTGCGGCAGACTGACGCGGTGAACACTGAGGCGCTGCTGGCGCGGCTGCGGGACGAACTCGACGAAGGCGGGCTGCGCGGCTCGTTCCTCGTCCGGGACCTCGGGTCCGGCCGCGAGATCGGGATCGAGCCCGACCTGGAGTTCGCGACCGCGTCGCTGGTCAAGGTCCCGCTCGTGGCGGTGACCCAGGACCGGATCCGGCGCGGCGAACTGGACGGCGCGCGGCAGGTGGAGATCGAACCCGACCGCATCGACACCGCGGGGCCGACCGGCCTGTCGCGCTTTCGCCATCCGGCGCGGGTCGCGGTGGCTGACCTGATGTACCTGGCTTCCTCGATCAGCGACAGCGCCGCGGCCGACGAACTGTTCGCTCTCACCTCGCCCGCGGAGGTCACGCGGACGGTGCGGGACTGGGGCATCGCCGGCATCTCGGTGCGGCATTCGGTGCGGGAGCTGAGCGATACGCCGGTGGAACGATTCGCCGCGGCCGACGTGCATCTGGCGCACTCGCTCGCGATCGGCGCGGTGACCGAGGGACAAGGGCATCCGGTGCGGCAACTGGATGTTTCGCGCGCGAGTTCGGGTTCGGCTCGCGCGTTCGCCGACCTGCTGACTGCATTGTGGACGCCGTCGAAGATTGACCCGGACGTGTCGGCGCGGGTGCGGGAACTGATGGGCGACAACCTGCTGCGGCAACGGCTGGCACCGGATTTCGCGTCGGATTCCGCGAAGTGGTCGTCGAAAACGGGGACTCTCTTGAACTTGCGGCACGAGATCGGGGTGGTGGAGCATGCGGACGGCCAGTCGTTCGCGGTCGCGGCGCTGACCGAATCCCGGGTGCCCGCGGCGATCCAGCCGGAAGCGGAGATCTTGATGGCGCGGGTCGCGCGGGCGTTGCGGGACCATTTGCGGGCTCGCGGATAAGCCGGTCCGGCCGGATCCGCCCTCGCGGCGAATCCGGCCGGCTCCGCCTCAGGCCAGGCCCAGCAGCGTGAGGATGAGAACGATTCCGTGCGTCTGCATTTCCGCGCACCTCCCTCCCGGATCCAGGCACGGAAAATCCCGGCCGCGAAACAGCGTGAATTCGCGGTTTTCCGGTTTTCCGTGATTCTCGGCGACCCGCCCGGAACGAGCGGCGTGCACCCAGAATGCGATCCGGGAAGGAGGGCGGACAAGGGGTTTCCTGTTTCCTCGGAAGCAGGAAACAGCAGTTCAGCGCAGGGTCGGATTCCCCCAGGCGAGTGCCGCGGGGCGCGTGGTCCCGGCGGCCGGTCCCGTCGGCGAGACCCCCGCGGCGGGGCGGCGGATCTCCAGTCGCAGCCGCCGGACGCCGGTGACGTCGAGTTCGGTGTGGCGCGGGCTGCCGAAAGCGGAATGGTCGAGGTGGCGGATTTCCCCGTCGAGCCGAATGCAGAACAGGCCGGTCTGGAAAGCCGCGTCTTCGGCGTCGTCGAGCACGCCGGCGACCGCGGTGAAATGCGCGTACGCGCCGCCGAGGTCGATTTCCGCGAACGCCCACGCTCCGGAAGTCGGTCCGGAGGTGCGGAAAACGACGCTGTGCTCGTAACTGATCCCGTCGATCCGCGCTGAGCCGGCCGTGATGTCGGCGCTCTTCTCGTGCCACGGCAGTTCGGTCGCCAGCACCGGTGCGGCCGCGGAATCCGTTGCGCCGCGCCAAATCCCGCGTACCGGGCGTTCGTTCTGGCTGCGTCCGGTGATCGCGGAGATCAGCCCGGCGACGCCGTCGTCGGTGAATTCCGGGACCCGGTAATGCGTGGTGGAATACGGGGTGAGAAACGCCGGGATGTCTTCGACGGAAGCGCCCGGCAGCACCACCGGCAGGATGCGGCTGGTCTCGCGCTCCAGGTCGCGGGTGAGCGCGTCGCGCATGATCCGCGCCTCGAACTGGGAGCCGCGGCCCTCGTCGAAGGGCGCCTCGCCGTCCGCGCGCCGCCGGTAGTTCGGGGAGGCGACCACCAGCACGAAATCGGCGGCGCGGATGTTCCGGATCGCCCAGGCCGACCAGTCGAGCCGGGAGGAGTCGTCCCATTGGTCCAGCCGGACGTCGAGGCCGATCCGGGCGCGGAGGAAGGTGGCGAAGGTCCCGACCTGCCGGTAGTGCTCGGCGGCGGTGTCGTGGGCGTAGCTGATGAAGATCCGGGGTGCGGCGGGGGCGGACATCGGGCTCCTCGAATTCCGGCGGCGGCGACCGGTCCAGTTTCGGTCCCGGTTCCGGACCCGGCGGGCGGGCGCGGGTTTTCGGCCACAAAGTGTCCAGAATCTGTCCCTTGTCGAGGCGGCCGCCAAAGGTATCGTCGGGGGCCGAGAGGTCGGATCGCCAGGACGCGGGAGTCGACGGGGAGCGCTGCCCAGGTGTACCACTACGACGTTTTCATCAGTTATCTGCGGACCGCGGATCCGATCGCCCGGTGGGTGCGCAACCATTTCCAGCCGCGGCTGCGCGAACTGCTCGACGGAAACCTCGACCGGGAGGTCCGGGTGTTCTTCGACGGTGCGGTCCGGGTCGGCGACCGCTGGCCGGACGAACTGCGCAACGCGTTGCAGCGCACCAGGATTCTCGTCCCGGTCGCGTCGGGGCAGTACTTCTACAACGAATGGTGCCTCGCCGAATGGGCGTCGATGGCGCATCGGGAGAAACTCGCCGGCGGCGACCGTCCGGCGACGCTGATCTATCCGGTGATCTACGCCGATTCGAAGAATTTCCCGCCGTTCGCGCATCAGCGCCGGTGGCAGAACCTGACCGACTGGAACCATCCGTACGAGCATTTCCAGGTTTCGCCCAAGTACATCGGTTTCCACGACAAAATGAACGAAATCGCCGCGGAGGTGGAGGAATTGATCAGCGCGGCTCCTCCGTGGCGGCCGGACTGGCCCGTGCTCACCCCGGCCCCGGACGACCCGCCGACCTCCCGCGTCCCGAAATTCTGAGCCGATGACCGGCACTGTGATCACGTTCTACTCGTTCAAGGGCGGCGTCGGCCGCAGTTTCGCGCTGGCCAACATCGCCGTGCTGCTCGCGCGCTGGGGCCATCGCGTGCTGTGCGTCGACTGGGACCTCGAAGCGCCCGGCCTGAGCGACTACTTCCGCCCGATGCTGGACCGCGAACCGGAGGGCGGCGTGGTCGACCTCGTGGCCGACTTCCGGGCCGGAACCGTCCGGCCGGACCGGCACATCCTCCGGCTGGCCGCGGGCGACAACTCGCCGGGCACCCTGGATTTCCTCGCCGCCGGGCGCGACAGCCTCGACTATCCCGCGCAGGTGCAGGGAATCGACTGGGAAAGCCTGTACGACGACCGCTTCGGCGCGTATCTCGAAAAGTGCCGGGAGCACTGGACCTCGAACTACGACTACGTTCTTCTCGACAGCCGCACCGGAATCTCCGACGTCGGCGGCATCTGCGCGGCGCACCTGCCGGACCGGCTCGTCGTCCTTTACACCGCGAACCGGCAAAGCGTCCGCGGCGCGGTCGACATCGCGAAACGGGCCAACGTCGCCCGCAACGCCCTGCCGTACGACCGTCCGCAGCTGCCGGTATTGCCAGTGCTCTCGCGATTCGACACGCGCGAGGAGTACGACCGGTCGGAGAAGTGGCGGAAGTTCTGCGTCGAGGAGACCGAAAGCCTGTTCGAACCCTGGCTCGACCAGGACGTCGCGCCGGAAACGATGGCCCGGCACCTGACCCTGCCGTACGTGTCGTATTGGACCTTCGGCGAGCAGCTTCCGGTGCTGCACGAGGAAAGCCCCGGCGCGGACCAGGTCGGCTTCGCGCTCGAAACGGTCGCCGCGGTGATCGCGCATTCCTTTGACCGCACCGAGTTGCTGGAGGAAAACCGCGACGCGTACGTGGCCGCGGTGCGCCCGCAGAAGGAGGATTTCGCCTACGACATCCAGGTGAGCATGCCGCGCTCGAACCTGACGGCGTCCCGGGCGGTGGCGGAAGAACTCGAGAAACTCGGGGTCCAGGTGGGGAAATCGCTGTCCGGAGACCGGTCGCGGCTCGGCCGGGCGGAAACCGAGGCGCAGCACCTGTGCCTGGTGATCGACGGCAAGGCGAGCCGCTGGCAATCCGCGGAGGCGGAACTGTTCCTGCACCGCACGCTGGGCCACGACCGCAAGCTGATCCTGGTGCTCACCGAGGGCACCGACCCCCGCGACCTGTCCGGCTATCTCGGCAGCGTGCGGTACCTGCGACTCGGCCCGGCGACCGGACCGGCGAAGGTCGCGCGCAGCCTCGCCGACGAGATCGGCGCGGGCCGCACACTGGTCGACACCGGCCAGTCCGATTTGGTTTCCCTTCTGCGGCAAGCGGTGCACGCCCGGCTGCGGCCGGGACTGTGGGACGTCGTCGACGATCTCGCCAGCGAAATGCTGGCCGCGGTCGGAGCCGGGGACAGCGTGCGCGCGCAGGAACTCGGCGCGGACCTCGCCGTGCTGCTGCGCCCGCGCCGCGACGACGACGGCGCGGTGCCGCCGCCGCAACGGGTCCGCAACGCCCTGGCGTGGGCCCAGCGAGTGCTCGACGTGCGGGTGAACGGCAGCTAGCCGCACCCGCGCGACCCCAGAACGCCCCGGCCGCGCCCGCGGCCGGGATGCCCCGAGGAAGGACGGCGGATGCACGAAAGACTGAGCCACAAGCAGTCCGCGGCGATGATCGCGCTGATGGTGCACGGCCGGGAGATGTCGAACCCGGAGCTGCGCAGGGATGCGGGCTTCGCGCTCGACGGAAGGGACCGGCTCAAGCTCAACGAACGCTACGTCAGCAGCAGGAAATCCGGCCGCGCGTTCGTGCACCAGCTCACCGACGACGGCTGGGAATGGTGCGAGCAGGAACTGGGCGCGCTGTCCCCGCCGCAACCGGTGCGGAGCACGCTGACCGTGGTGGCTTATCGGGCGCTGCACGGTTTTTTCGAGTACCTGCGGTTGCACCGGGTCTCGCTGAAGGAGGTGTTCGCGGGCAGCGATGCTCCGCAGGCGGCGGACTTGGAAGAACTGATCCGGACGGCGTACCGGAAACTCGCCCGCTCGCCCCGGGACTGGGTCGGCCTGGCGGATCTGCGGCCGTTGCTGGGCGACGCGGCGGTCGCCGAGGTCGACGCGGTGCTCAAGCAGCTCAGCCGTACCGGGCAGGCGCATCTGGTGCCCGAGTCCAACCGCAAGGCACTGACCGCCGAGGACAAGGAGGCGGCCGTGCGCATCGGCGGTGAGGACAATCATCTGCTCTCCATCGAGGCGTCATGATCGAACATCTAGCGGTTTTGGCCACGCTGCGCTTCGACTGGGCGGACACGCCTGACCACGTGTGGCGGGATTCGCCGTACCACGTCGACGGGCTGCATCCCGACGTGATGGCCGCGATCGACGTCGGCATCCGCGACGCCGCGGCGAGCGACGGGCCGAGCCCGATCGGGCTGGTCATGCAGGGCATGAAGGGGGTCGGCAAAACCCACCTGCTCGGCATGGTCCGGCGAGCGGCGCACCGGGCGGGCGGCTACTTCTTCCTCGACGATCTCACCGCGGGCGACGCGTTCTGGGAGGACACCGCCGACGCGTTGCGGCGAGGCCTGCTGCGCTCGGACGACTCGGGGGAGCCGCAGGTGCGCAGCTTCGTGCGCCGGGTGTGCGAACGCGGCGACGTGCCGTGGGAGAGCACTTCGGCGCTGGTCAGCGGACGCGGACTGAGCCGGTCGCACGTCGACGCGTTCCTGATGGGACTGCGGAAACTGGACCGGCAGGTCGCGGTCGAATGCGCGGACACCGCCCGCGCGCTGGTGCTGTACGCCGCCGAAGACCTGACGCAGAACGAGGTCGGCGACGATTACCTCGGCCGCTTCGAGGAATCGAAATCCGGGGCCCGGCGCAAGTGGGGGATCAGGGCGAAGCCGAAGTCCGCCTCGGACCAGGTGCACGACATCACCCGGCTGCTCGCGCTCACCGGGCCGGTGGTGATCGGCGTCGACCAGCTCGACACGTTGCTGGCCGTTTCCGATCTGCAGGCGAAGGAGGTCGGCCGCCGCGAGGACAACAACCTGCTCGTCGCCCAGATCGCCGACGGGCTGATGGAACTGCGCGAGATCACCCGGCGGACGCTCACCGTGCTCGCCTGCCTGCCCGCGACCTGGCAGCAGATCAAGGGGAAGGCCGCGGACACGGTGCCCGACCGGTTCCGGGAAACGCTCACGCTCGGCCGGGTGCTGGACGCCGAGGTGGGCAGGCAGCTGGTGGAACGGCGGCTGGGATTCGCTTACGCGGCAATGGATTTCACCCCGCCGCACCAGACCTGGCCAGTGGCGGCCTCGGCCTTCGACGGGCCGTGGGAGGAGAACACGCCGCGGGAGATCCTGAAGCGGATCGGCGCGCACATCGACGCCTGCGTGCGCGCGGAACGCGTGCAGGAACTGACGACGTTCAATCCGGACACGCCCTCGGTGCTGCCCGCGCGCCCGGAACCGAAACCCGACCGCTTCGCCGAACTCGACGACTGGTTCGACCAGCTCCGCGCGGACGCGGATCCGTCGGCGCTGCTCGACCACAAGGTCGAGGACGAGGTGATGCCCCGGCTGCTGTCGGCCGCGCTGCGCGGCTGGATCACCGAGGTCGGCGACGACGAAATGGAGTGGGACACCCGCGTCAGCGAGGACGAACTCCACGCCTGGCTCACCCACACCCTCGACGAGGCCTCGGATCTCGAAGAACACTGGGCGTTCCGCGCGATCTCGGCGAAGAACCCGATCGCCGTGCTGAGCCGCTTCCGGAAGGCCCGGTCGGCGGCGGGATTGCGGGCGGGCGCGGGGAACCGGCATCTGGTGCTGATCCGGAACTCCTCGTGGTCCAAAGGAGAAAAAACCCAGGCCGAGCTGCGAGCGTTCGAAGCCGCGGGCGGGAAGCGGCTCAAGATGTCCGAAGCGGACGTCCGGACCTTCTGGGCGCTGGACGAGATGTTCGTCAAGGGCGGCCCGGACGTCCACGAGTGGCTCATCGACCGCAGGCCCGCCCGGCGTTCCCAGCTGCTGTCCGGAGTTCTGCCCGACGCCGCACGTCCCGACGGCACCGGGCAGGCGACCCGAACACCGGAAGCCCCACGACCCGCAGCTCAGCGGCCGAACCCGGCACCCCAGCCCGCGGCCCAGCGGCCGGCAAACTCAGCACCCCAACCGTCCCTCTTCGCCCAGCCTGCTCCCTCACCAGCACAAACCCCGCGATCCCACCGCACTGGCAGCGCACAGGCCCCTCGCTCCGACGGAACCCACCCGCCTCCGGACGGCACCCTCACCCTCGGCACCGAAACCGGCTCCGGCAAGCCGATTCGCATCGAGCTCTCCGCCCTCCGCAAGCACGCCGCCGTCTTCGCCGGTTCCGGGTCGGGAAAAACCGTGCTCCTGCGCCGGATCATCGAGGAATGCGCCCTGCTCGGTGTCTCGTCCATCGTGCTGGACCCCAACAACGACCTCGCCCGCCTCGGCGACGCCTGGCCGAGCCCGCCGAGCGGCTGGGGACCCGAAGACGCCCAGCTGGCCGAGCGCTACCTCGAAGGCACCGACGTCGTCGTCTGGACGCCGGGCCGCGCCACCGGGCGTCCGCTGGGGTTCGAGCCGCTGCCGGACTTCGCCGGGGTGCTCGACGACGAGGACGAGTTCTCCGCAGCAGTAGAGGTGGCCGTAGCGGCCCTCGCGCCGCAAGCACGCCTCACCGGCAGCACCGCGAAGGCCGACATCGGCTTGGCCGTGCTGCGGCAGACGATCGTGCACCACGCCCGCACCGGGTCGCGAAGCCTGCCGGAGCTGATCGACATCCTCGGAGATCTTCCCGAGGGCGTCACGAATCTCAACGGCGGCCGAAAAATCGCCGCCGAAGTCGCGGAGCTGCTCAAGGCCGCGATGGTGAACGACCCGCTGTTCGCCGGAACCGGAACACCAGTGGATCCGGCATTGCTGCTCACTCCGGCGGAGGGCAAACGTGCTCGGATATCGGTGATCAGCTTCGCCGGGCTGCCGTCCGAAGCGCAGCGGCAGAGTTTCGTGAACCAGTTGCAGATGGAGCTGTTCGCGTGGATCAAGCGGAATCCGGCGGGGGACCGGCCGCTGGGCGCGCTGTTCGTGATGGACGAGGCGCAGACGCTCGCGGCGTCGGGTTCGCTCACCGCGAGCACGCGCAGCACGATCGTGCTGGCCGCGCAGGCCCGGAAGTACGGGCTGGGGCTGCTGTTCGCGACGCAGGCGCCGAAAGGCCTGCACAACCAGATCGCCGGCAACGCGATGACGCAGTTCTTCGGGCGGCTCAACAGCCCGGCGCAGATCGCCGCGGCGAACGAGATGGCGCGGGCGAAAGGGAGCCCGGTGGCGGACATCTCGCGGCTGGAACGGGCCCAGTTCTACGTGTCCGGCGAGGCGTTCGGGTTCCGGCGGGTGTCGACGCCGCTCTGCCTGAGCCACCACCCGGCGAGCCCGCTGCGTCTCGAGGAGGTGCTCGCGCGGGCCAGGACGGGGGAGGGAAAAGGGGAGGGATGAGGAAAGCGGCCCGGACCCGGGGATCCGTCCGGGTCCGGGCCGCCTCCGGATCAGACGCCCGCGACCGACTGGATCCAGTCGCGGTACTGGGTGACGTTGATGTAGGCGGTGTAGGACTGGCGGTCGCTGGTGGAGGCGACGCCGACCTGCTTGCCGTTCGCGTACATCGGGCCGCCGGAGTCGCCGCCGGCCGTGATGCCGTCGCCGCGGTTCGCGCACACCGACACGCCCGCCGCGCCGTCCGGGCAGTTGACCGAGGTGACCGAGACGTTCGCCACCTTCAGCACCTGCGACTGGCAGTTGATCTCGGGCTGGTCGGTGCAGGTCGCGCCCCAGCCGTAGACCTGCGCGGTGTCGCCGACGTTGACGTCGCTCGCGGTGCCGAGCGGCGCGTACTCGGTCTGCACCTTCTGGTCGATCTGGACCAGCGAGATGTCGGCGTCGGGGGAGTCGTGCACCGACGTCGCGGAGACCTCGGTGCCCTGGGTCTGGTCCAGGCTGCCGACGTGGAAGGTGATCTGCTTGCCGCCCGCGCCCTGGGTGCAGTGGCGGGCGGTGAGGATCCAGTCGGGCGCGACGATCGTGGCGGAACAGAGTTCCTGGCCGCCGGCGAACATGCGGGCGGCGGAGTGCAGGGAGTCGGCGGTGCTGCCGTCGATGATGGCGGGCTGGGCGGGAGCGGCCGCGGCCGGGGAGGCCGCGGCGACGGCGGCGAAGGCCAGGCCGGACAGGACTGCGGCGGTACGCGCGATTCGCACGGGTGATCATCTCCGGTGGGTACGGGGAGTGAGTGGTCAGGTACTGACCCACCGTCGTGAATGTCGGTAAATGACGGAACCCGCCGAAGGTCGGGCTGACACAGTTCCCGACTTTCGTCGTAGGACAAGCGGAGCAGCCCCCGTTCGCGGTGTGCGGAGGCGGACTGTGAGCGCGGTCACCGTGCCCCGAGGTCCAGAATGGTGTCGGGTGGACGAGCGGGCGCGACGGGCCCCGCCTGGACAGGGAGCGCAGCACGAGGATGGAAGCCGGCTCACAGGGATCGGCACGGCTGAAGTCGTCGTACCGCTACGACGACCTCGACGTGCTCACGCTGCTGCTGGCGGGGGAACTCGACGCCGGCACCGCGCTGGTGGTGGTGCGCGCGGTGACGTTCGCGCTGGCTAAGCGCCCGATGGCGCTGGTGCTGGACCTGACCGGGCTGACCCAGCTGAGCGACGCGGGCGTCCACGTCCTGCGGGCCGCGCAGGACCGCGCGGCCGCCGAGGGCGTGGTGCTGCGGCTGCTCGCGCACCCGTCCGGAGAGGCGGGCCGTCGGCTCGCCGAAACCGGCATGACCGGGGTGTTCGACATCTATCCGGACCGCACCGCGGTCCGCGTCGAGACCGACCGGATCGCGTTCCTGCGCCGGATGAAACGGCGCCTCGACGCGGGCTGAGCCGGTCCGGAGCCGGGCGTTTCGGGTCCGGCCGAAGCGCCGAGGTGGCCCGAGCGGGTGAACTTCCCGGACTTTTTTCGCGAGTGGTCCATACCAGTGCGGCGATGTTGCGAGTTCACGCGAGCAACGCTTCGGCGAGCCCCTGCTCCTGGATCGACTCGCGCAGCTTCGCGAGCGCGCGGCATTGCGTCACCCGGACGTTGCCCGGCGAGATCCCCAGCGCCTTCGCCGTTTCGGCCGACGTGAGGCCGACGACCACGCGCAGCGTCAGGATTTCCTGTTGCAGCTTCGGCATCCCGGCCAGCAGCCTGCCCAGCGACGCGCCGAGGTCGGCGGTCAGCGTGTGCGATTCCGGGCCCTCGCGCAGATCCGGGTTCTCCGGCACGTCGGACACCGGCCGCGAACGGTCCCGCGACACCGCGCGGAAAGCGTCGGCCACCTTGTTCGCCGCGATCGCGCGCACCAGGTGCAGGAACGATCCGCCGCGGTCCTCGTAGCCGGCGACCGCCTGCAGGACCGCGATGCACACTTCCTGCGCGACGTCGTCGGCCGACAGGTACGACAGGTCGCGTCCGCCGATGCGGGCCCGGCAGTAGCGCGCGATCACCGGTTTCAGCAGCGCCAGCAGTTCCGGAGCCGCGCCGGGGACGCCGTCGCGGGCCGCGCGGACCACGGTCTCCAGGCGTTCGGCCAGCCCGGACGGGCGCGGCAGCGCGGCGAGCGGGACGTAGCCTTCGACCGGTTCGGGCACGGTGGCGGTGGGCATAGGGGTCGGTCCTTTCGTACGGGCGGCCGCGGTGGTCTCGCCCGCTCGATCCGGGAGTCGGCGGCCTGGCCCCCGATGTTGCGCATGCGCAGGTGTTGTCCAGCTTCTGTCCGTTGCGCGGCAACGAGTTTCGCCTGGACCTGGACAGATCTTGGACAGCTTCGCCCCGCCGGTAGCGCGTCCGGGCGCGGCGGCGATCCCGGTGCGGTCGGAGAGTTGTCCCGATCGGGAAGGGGAATCGCGATGATCACGCACTGACCGAGGCCGCGCGGGCCCGGCCGGCGAGGTTCAGCCGGCCGGGTTCCACCGGATGCCGTAGGCGAAACCGGGCGCGAGGTGGTCGAACCGCAGGTGCACCTCGCCCGAGCCGTC
The DNA here is from genome assembly GCF_042754125.1 of Amycolatopsis sp. NPDC059235. Classification (NCBI taxonomy): domain Bacteria; kingdom Bacillati; phylum Actinomycetota; class Actinomycetes; order Pseudonocardiales; family Pseudonocardiaceae; genus Amycolatopsis; species Amycolatopsis sp. NPDC059235. The sequence continues at coordinate 152,510 of NZ_JBHZAG010000006.1, read as the reverse complement.
CGGGCTCACCACGGCGCCGCGTGCGCCCGGATCGCGTGCGTCGTCCTGGAACACGCGGTCCAGCCGCACGATTTCGGTCGGCGGCGCGGCCGGGAAGCGCACGTGCAGGTCGAATCGGTCGACGGGATGCCGCGGCACGCACACGTAGTGCGGATGCCGGAATTCCGCGCGGAACCGCAGCGCGAGGTCGTGCGTTTTCCCGCGCGGCAGCGGATCGGCCAGCTGCAGCGCCAGGCCGACCCGGTCGTTCGACTCCATCGCGCGGCGCACGAGCGTGCCGCCGTGGAAGACGTCGACGTCCAGATCGCTTTCCCGCACCGGCCCGGCGGTCGCGGACGTGGTGGTGAGCGTGAGCGCGAGGTCCAGTTCGGCGATCTCGTCGGCGTCGGCGACGATCCGGCGGAACTCGAACACCTCCGGCCGATCCTGGTCGAGGGCGAGGGACACGCGCAGCAGTTCGGTGTGCCAGCTGCCGTCGGGCGCGGGCCTCGCGCCGCCCTCGCGCGGACCGGCGAGCGCGAGGTGCGCCACGTGCTCGATCCCCTCGTCGATGCGCCGCCGGATCGTGCGGTCGTCGCGGTCCAGTTCCCGCGCCGCCCAGTGCACCCGCTCCTGGTAGAACGGCTTGCGCGCCGGTTCGTGCATCGCGAACGCGGCGAGCACGGCGATCCGGAGGTCGTCCGGGAGCGTCTTGGCCAGCGGCTCCAGCACGTGCGCGAGGCGGTCGCGGATCTCGACGTTTTCCGCGTTGTCGGGAATCCCGCACACCTCGCGCAGGACCGGGCCGACCCGAATCCCGAGCGGAGTGGTGAATACGCCGCGCCCCTTCCGGAGAACTTTCAATTCCGCGACCAAGTCCGCCGCGTTCGGTTCCACCCGTTCCTCCCTCGCGTCTCCCCGCCCGCAGCCACTGTTCCGCAATGCGGCCGGGGATGTCCAGCCTTGCCCGGCATCGGCGCACGGACTGTGACCGGAATGATTTCCCATTCCCGCGTCCGGCTGGTGCGGACGGGTTTATCCGCGCCGGAAATTCGCTCGGATGGCGCCTTCCCGAAACGGCGGGTGACTGCTCCCTATTGGCGGCGGGCGGTTCGTCCGCGCTGCTGGCGGACGGTCAGCCGGCGCGGCTTTCGATCTCGTAAGCTGCGCCCGCGGGCGCCTTGGGGCTACTGTGCTGGCTGGCTCCCGGTTCGCCGAAGCTGAATATGCCCTTTCGCCCCAGTCCCCGGCGGCCGGGCTTGCCCGGGGTAATGCGCGCCGGTGTCGCCTCTTGTTCCCCGTTCACGCGATTAAGGCGGAAACGGGAAACTCCTTCCCCGATTGCCGCGCGGTCCCGCATTCTCGGGACAAGCCGCCGATCAGGCGGGCGGAAATCCGTTGAAGGAGCTGCCGTGAAGGTCATCTGTTCGTTTTCTCTGCTGGTGCGGGCGGCGTTGTGGCTGGCCGGGGTCGCGCTCGTGTCCGGGGTCGCGCTCGGCCATCCGGGCGGGCCCGCGCCGACCGTGCCGCCGGTCTCGGCGCGGACCGCGCCGTGACGAAACCACGGCCCGGCGTCTGCCGGATCGTCATACTGGGAGCGAGAAGAGGGTGGAGGCGGATGACAGCGCGCGCGACGTTCGGGGCGGAACTGCGGCGGCTGCGCACTTCGGCCGGGCTGTCGCTCACTGATCTGGCCGGACGGGTGCATTACAGCAAGGGCTACTTGAGCAAAGTCGAAACCGGTCTTGCTTCTCCGAATTTCGCACTCGCGGCCTTATGCGAATCAGAATTCGGCACCCCCGGAGCCCTCACTGCACTAGTTCCCGCGGAAACCGGGAAACGCCGGACCCGGCCGGACGTCCGCCCGTCCGGCCTTCCCCCGGTGACCGCCGACTTCGCCGGCCGCGACCCCGAATCCCGAGCCGTACGCGAGATCCTCGAGTCCGACGGCGGCGTCTGCGTGATTTCGGGGATGGGCGGGGCGGGGAAAACGGCGCTGGCGGTGCGATGCGCGTACCGGCACGAAGCGTCCTTCGCCGACGGAAGCCTCTTCCTGGATCTGCGCGGCACCTCCGACGATCCGGTCACGCCCGCCGAGGCGCACGACCGTCTGCTGCGGATCCTGGAGGTGCCCGCGGAACGGATCCCGGCCGATCCCGACGACCGTGCCGCGCTCTTCCGGACCTGCTTGCGCGGCCGGAGTTTCCTGCTGGTGCTGGACAACGCGGGCAGCACCGGGCAAGTGCGCCCGCTGCTGCCCGCCGAACCGAAATGCCGCGTCGTGATCACCAGCCGCTCCCGCCTGCCCGCATTGGACGAAGCCAAGCACGTTTCGCTGGGCGTCCTCCCCTCCGCCTCCGCCGCTGAACTGGTCACGGCTTTGACCGGCGCGACCCCGGGCGCCGCCCTGCGGATCGCCGACCGCTGCGGCCGTCTCCCGCTGGCCATCCGGATCGCCGCCGCTCGCCTGCGCGCCCACCCGGCGTGGGACGTCGCGGAACTGGAGCGCCGCCTTGCCGACGAGACCCGCCGGCTGGGCGAACTGGACGACGGCGAACGAAGCCTGGCCGCCGCGTTCCGATTGTCGGTGCGCCAACTGGACCAGCCGGAAGCGCGGCTGTTCGGCCTGCTCGCCCTGCACCCCGGCCCGGACTTCGACGTCACGGCCGCGCAGGCGCTGGGCTCATTGGATTCGGTGGAGGCAGAACGCCTGCTGGATCGCCTGCACCAGGCGTACCTGCTCACCCAGCCGGAACTGGGCCGGTTCGGTTTCCACGACCTGGTCAGGGTTTTCGCCGCCTCCCGAGCGTCCGACGAGGACGCTTTCCGCCGCCTGGCCGATTTCTCCGTCGCCACCGCGGAACGCGCCGACCGGGCGATGAGCGGCCCGCGGTACCGCCCGGAGGTGGTCTATCCGCCGGGCCTGCCGGAGGTCGAGTTCCCGGACCAGGACAGCGCGATCGCCTGGTTCCGCGCGGAATGGCCCACCCTGGTCGCGCTCTGCCGCCGGACGGGGGAGACCGACCGATGCTGGCAACTGGCGTTCTTCCTGCGCGGTTTCTTCTACCTGACCAAATTGTGGGATCCGTGGATCGCGACGCACCGCTGGGCGCGCGCCGCCGCCGAGGCCGTCGGCAACCGCTGGGCCGCGGCCACGACCACCGCGAACCTGGGCATCGCTTACGTCGACCGCGGCGATCTGGACGAGGCTTCCCGTTGCTACAGCCAGGCTTTGGCCGAGTACCGGCAAATCGGCGACCGGCACGGCGAAGCGACCGCGCTGGCGCACTCCGCCTGGGCGGAGCACTACCGAGGCAACCACGAACAGGCCTTGCGGGACTTGCGCTCCGCGGCCGATTTCTACGACCTGACCGGCAATCGACGCAGCGGCGCCATCACGATGCGAGGTGTCGCGCTGGTCCTGACAGCCTTGGGACGTCCGGCCGAAGCTGCTCAAGCGGTCGAGGAAACCTTGGCAGTGTTCGAAGAACTGGGGCTGGAACTGGATGTCGTGATGGGATTGAACTGCCTCGGTTGGGCGCGGTTCCGCCTCGGGGACCACCCCGGCGCCGAGTCGTCCTACCGGGAAGCCGCGGCTCGCGCGGAATCCTGCGGGAGCACCCATGAAGCCGCGCGGGCCTACCTGGGTTTGGGAAATGTCGCTGCGGCGCAAGGGATCGAGGGAGAGGCTGCCTCGCTGTGGGAACGAGCCGAGGCCGCGCACCCCGACCTGGACCCGGTGACCGTGGGCGAGGCGGCCGCGCGCGCTGAATACCCCCGCAGCGCGTGAGCTTCCCGGACGGCGGGTTCCTCCGACGATGGCTGACGACCGGCCAGGGCCAGACCACGACGTCGGCGGCCCAGGGTGCGTCGGGTCGAGGTGGGGGAAAGCAGACGGTCGTCGACCTGCGGGCAGTGGTCGAATCCGGGCTTCGGCCGCGGACATGTCCCGCTCGGTTCGCCGCCGGGTGGTCACCAGGACGGAACAGATGACCGGGCTGGAGGCGGTGGAGGTGAACATCGCGGTGACTGACCTGCACTGGCCGGAGGACAAGGGAGAGGGCGCGGCGGAGTCCAGGCGGTCGCGCGGCCTGCGGCTGACGGTGCCGCCCGTGGTCGGCCGGGGCTAGTTAGAGGGACGAGCGTTCAGGTTGTGGCGGCTGAATGCGGCTGCGCCGGTCGGGGCGGCGGCTGTCCCTCCGGTTGGAGGTGGGGCGTTTCGGTTGTGGAGCGGGAACGGGGCGGACTTCGCGCCTGCGGTGTGCTGCTGATGCTTGGCGGGGAGGTGCTCGGGAGGTAGTTCCGGAGACGAGCGTTCAGGCCGTGGCGGCAGTTGCCCGTCCGGCTGGAGGTGGGGCGTTTCGGTTGCGGAGTGGGAACGGGGCGGGCTTCGCGCCTGCGGTGTGCTGCTGATGCTTGGCGGGAAAGTGCCCCGGAAGTAGTTCCCGGGATGAGCGTTCAGGCTGTGGCGGCAGTTGCCCGTCCGGTTGGAGGTGGGGCGTCTCGGTTGCGGAGTGGGAACGGGGCGGACTTCGCGCCTGCGGTGTGCTGCTGATGCTTGGCCGGGAAGTGCCCCGGAGGTAAGCCCCGGGACGAGCGTTCAGGCTGTGGCGGCGGCACTGGCTGGGTCGGCAGCCGCCTGCCTGCCGAAGGCGAGGCGTTCGAGTGGGCAGAAACGAGGCGCGCTTCCCATCATCGGTGTGCCCGCCGTCTCTGGCTGGTGTGGGCGGGGTTTCCGGGTGGGCGGCGGCGTGTTGGGATGGGCGGATGGGATCGCCCGAGCCGGTTGAGCAGGTGCCTCGCGTGGCGGGGTTCCGGGCGCTGATGTTCGCTTTGCCGCCGGTCGGGAGGCGGTGGTCGGCGGGGTTGCGGGCCGCCGCGGCGGTGGCGGTTCCGGGGGTTGCGCTGGTGCTGGCGGGGGCGTCGGCCTCGGCGTTGTTCGTCACGCTCGGGACGTTCGCGGTCTTGTACGGCGAGGGGCGGCCGTATCGGGTTCGGGCGGGCGTGGTGGCGACTGCGGGGGCCGGGTTGCTCGCGGCGGCCGCGTTGGGGGCTTCGGTGGGGACTGTGGTTCCGCCGGGGCCGGTGTCCGTGCTGGTGGTTTCGGTGGTCGCGGTGCTGGCGACGTACGTCGTCGACGCGTTGCGGCTCGGGCCGCCGGGGCCGTTGTTCTTCGCGCTCGTTTGTGCGGGGGCGCAGGCGGCGGTCGAGGCTGGGGCCCGGCCGTGGGTGGTGCTGGGGTGTGCTGCGGCTGGGGTCGGGTCGTCGGTCGTGGTGTCGATGGCCGGGGTGCTGGCCGATCGGACGAAGCCGGAGCGGACAGCCGTCGAACGTGCGGTTCGCGCGGTTGACGCGTTCGCCTCGGCGGAGGGAAAGACAGCGGAGGCTCGGCACGCCGCAGGTGCTGCGGTGTCGGCGGCGTGGACTGCGCTGCATGACGCGGGACATCCGCGCCGGGGCACGAAGCCGGAGCTGGTGGCGGCCTTGCTTGCCGCGCACCGGAGGTTTGCGGACGCTTCGCCGGGCGAGTCCGTCGAGTTGCCGCCGGGGAAGTTGCCGTTGCCGCGACCGAGCATCGGGTATCGGTTGCGGCGCGCGGTTCCGTTGCGGTCGCATGCCGCGCTGACGGCGTTGCGCGTCGGTGCGGGTTGCGTGGTCGCTGGGGAACTGGCGGTGGCAGTCGGGATCGGACGGCCGCATTGGGCGGTGCTCAGTGCGTTGGTGGTGCTGCAGCAGGGATTGGACCGGCGGCGGGCGAACGTGCGTGCGCTGCACCGGTTCGTCGGGACCGCGGCCGGGCTGGTGCTGTTCGGGTTGGTGATGACGGTCGCGCCGTCCGGAGTCGTGCTGATCGTGATTCTGGCGGTGCTGCAGTTCTGCGTGGAGCTGGTGGTGCCGCGGAATTACGCGGTGGCGACGGTGGTCATCACGCCGCTCGCCCTGCTCGCCGCCGGAGTGGCGAGCGTGCCGGGTCCGGTGTGGCCCGCGGTGGCGGACCGCTTCGCCCAGACGGCGATCGGGGTCGCGATGGCGGTCGTCGTGCAGTACGCGGTGGCACCGCGAGCGCATCGGAAGACGTTGGCCTGGACCGGATCTCGCGTTCGCGCCGCTGCCCGCGCGGTGCTGGCCGGCGCGCCGGTTCCGCGCGCGGTTGCGCGGCGGGACCTCCAGTTCGAGCTGGAAGGCGCGACCCGGGCGGGGGTGGATTCGGTGCACAACGAACCCGGCTGGGCCGCCGAGCGCTGGCCCGCCCACGCGGCCCTGGTCCACGACGGTTACGACCTGCTCCAGGCCTGCTGGTCCGCGCCGGACGACGGGGTGTGGAACGTGGAGCGGTGGCGGAGCGCGTTCGGCCGGTGAGGCCGGGACGCCCGGCCGGGGAGGCCAGTGGACGTGCCTGCCGCGGCCGCGCTGATGTCCGCCGAGCTTCCTGAGTCTGGCTGGCGAAGCGCCGCTGGCCAGTCTTGGACGACGAGCACAGCAGAATCGGGTTGGCTCGCACGAGACTGATGCTTGGCGAGCTGGACTCAGCTACCCCGGCGACGGGCTAACGGATCTGCGTGTGGCTGGTTCGTCGAACGACGGGCTCCGACCGGGCCGCGCTTCACCGTCGCTGCCCGGCTGTCGATCGTCCGCCGCCGAAGCGAGCGCCCCGAAGCCAGGCCTCGCACCGCTCAGGCGCAGACTCCGAGCCGCCCGCCTCAGCGCGCAACTCCAGCAACCCACTGGTTACCGAGGACGCAGCGCCGCCTCGATCTCCTCTCGATCCTCGTCGCCAGGGGTGATCGTCAGCGGGCCCGCGACCTCCAGCAAACCCGGATGCCGAACCGTCCAGCTCAAGACCGGCAGCGAATCCTTCGTGAGATCGTGCGCGGACGTCACGGTGACCCCGGGCGTCGGCCCGCACGTGACCACGTCCGCGGACGGGCCGCGGCCGTCGCTGTGGCAGAAGGCGGCTCGGCCGTCGGAGGACAGCGCCAGCAACGCCGGGGCACCGTCGGCGGTGACGGCCGGCAGGACGTGGTCGTAACCGGCCAGCCAGCGCAGCACCAGGCGATGCACGCGCCGGCCTCGGATGCTGGTCATCGACGCGGTGTAGGCGCTGGCGACGGCGTCTAGCCGTTCTGGGTCCACCGGCGTCAGGCCTCCGTCGCTGCCGGTTCCGGGCGGGGCGACCGAACGAACCACGCCCCGGCCACTGCGACCAGCCCGATGCAGCCGGCGACGACGAAGGCCATCTGCAGGCCGCTGGCATCGGGACTGACGTCGGCGTGTTCGGCGCTGCTGACGGTCGCGACGCTGACGAACACCGCGGTGCCCAGCGCGCCGGCGACCTGCTGGAGAGTGGACAGGATCGCGCTGCCGTGCGAGTAGAGGTGGTCCGGCAGCGCGGCCAGCGATTCGGTCATCAGCGGCGTCATCATCAGGCCCAGGCCGGCCATCAGGACGATGTGGATGCCGATCACGGCGATCAGCGGCGAATCCGGGCTCAGCAACGAGAACAGCCACAGCGAGACCGTCATCGCGAGCGCGCCGGGCAGCACCAGCGGGCGCGCGCCGACGCGGTCGAACAGCGCGCCGACCGGTCGGCCGAGCAAGCCCAGCACCAAGCCGCCGGGCAGGACGGCCAGGCCGCTGACGAACGTGGACTTGTGCAGGACGGTTTGCAGATACAGCGGAAGCAGGATCGCGCCCACGCCGATCAGGCACATGAACAGCAACGCGCTGAGCGCCAGCGCGACCACGAAACTGCGGTGGGTGAACGGGCGCAGATCCAGCAGCGCGCGGTCTCGTTGCTGCAGGCGGAGTTGCCGCCAGCCGAACACCGCCAGCGAGACCGCTCCGACGACGATCGGCAGCCACGGCGGCACCAGCGCTGTCTCGGCGGACTCGCCCGCCGACGACAGGCCGTACAGCACTCCGCCGAAACCGACAGCGGACAGGATCACGGAGAGGACGTCGAGCGGCACCGGGCGGGTTTCGCTCTCGATGCGCAGCTGCAGCATCCCGGTGACCAGCGCGGCCAGCGACAGCGGCAGCACGATGAAGAACATCCACCGCCAGCCGAGCGAGGACAGCACCGCGCCGCCGATCGTCGGGCCGATCGCGGGCGCGACCGCGATGACGATGCTGATCGTGCCCATCGTCGCGCCGCGGCGCTGCGCCGGCACGAGCCGCATGACGGTGGTCATCAGCAGCGGGATCATCACCGCGGTGCCGCACGCCTGCACGACCCGGCCCGCCATCAGCAGGCCGAACCCGGGCGAGACGCCGCACAGCAGCGTGCCGAGGCTGAACGAGGCGAGCGAGAAGACGAACACCTGCCGCGGCGTGAACCGTTCGAGCAGGAACCCGGTCGTCGGGATCACCACTGCCATGGTGAGCAGGAACCCGCTGGTGAGCCACTGGATCGTGGTGGTCGGCACGGAGAGGTCGACGGTGAGGTCGCGCAGCGCGATGCTCAGGATGGTCTCGTTGAGGATCATCACGAACGCCGACAGCACGAGGACGCCGATCAGCAGCCCGGGCTTGGCGGGCGGCCGCGCGGGGGCCTCCGGAGTGGGAGACGAGATGCCGCTCATGCGCGCACCTCGCTGACAGAGGCGCGGACGAATGCACGGGTCGCGAGCCGGGCGGCGGCGCCTCGGGCGCTCGCGAAAGCGACGGATGCGAGGTCGGCCGCGCGGACGGCGCGGGCATCGGCCGACGGACGGCCGGGGACTGTCGGGCGGCTGCCGGGGGAAGCTCTTCGCGCGGCTTCACCGGCCGCTGCGGACGGAGTAGGGGACTGCTGGATCTTCACCCGGCCAGGATACGGAGGAGCACCGACAAAACCGGCGTCCTTTTCCTCCTGCGGCCCGCGCCAGTACGGGGAATCGCGCTTCGGCCGGTGGCGGAAAAAGCGTCCCGACCAGCGGCCGGACGGCTGATCGAGAGACCATGAAAAGAATCTCGTTCGCGGGCCGGGCGCACTCAGCCCGGAGTCGCCGGGGCAGCCGCCAGACCGGAGCCAGAAAAACCGTGCCTGCCGGGAAACCTCGCCAGCACACCCGTCACCAGACCGGAATCAGGAGAACCGGGCCCGCCGTCAGCACACCCGCCGCCGGACAACCTCACGGATTCATCGCCAGCACCAGGAATCCCGCCAGCAACACCAGATGCACCCCGCCCTGAAGCCGAGTAGCCCGCCCGGGCACCACTGTCAGCACACTGACCACCACGGTGAGCGCGAGCAGCACGATGTGCGTCGGCCCGAGACCCAGCAGCAGCGGGCCCTTCAGCCACACCGACGCGAGCGCGATGACCGGAATCGTCAGGCCGATGCTGGCGATCGCGGACCCGTACGCGAGGTTGAGGCTGATCTGCATCCGGTCGCGCCGGGCCGCGCGGACCGCCGCGAGCGTTTCCGGGGCCAGGATCAGCAGCGCGATCACCACGCCCACAAAGGACTGCGGCAGCCCGGCCGCCCGCACGCCGGCCTCGATCGCCGGGGATTCGACCTTCGCCAGCCCGACCACGGTGACCAGCGCGACCAGCAGCAGGCCGACGCTCACCCAAGTCTTCTGCAGGCTCGGCGGTTCCGCGTGCTCTTCCTCACGGGTCTCGCCCTCAGAATCGACGGGGAGGAAGAAGTCGCGGTGGCGGACGGTCTGAGTCGCCACGAACGTGGCGTACAGGACCAGCGACGCACCGGCCGCGAAAGCCAGCTGCGGTGCGGAGAACCCCGGACCTGGGGTGCTTGTGGTGAAGGTCGGCAGCACGAGGCTCAGCGTCGCCAGCGTGCCGACCGTCGCCAGCGCCGCGCCGCTTCCTTCGGGATTGAACCGGGTTTCCCCGTACCGGCGCGCGCCCACGAACAGCGACAGGCCGACGATGCCGTTGGTGGTGATCATCACGGCGGCGAACACCGTGTCGCGCGCCAGCGTGTCCGCGTTGTCGCCGCCGGAAGCCATCATCGTGACGATCAGCGCGACTTCGATCACCGTCACCGCGACCGCGAGCACCAGCGAGCCGTACGGTTCGCCGACCCGGTGCGCGACCACCTCGGCGTGGTGCACCGCGGCGAGAACCGTGCCCGCCAGCGCGATCGCCACCAGCGCGACCGGCACCGGTCCCAGCGTGCGGCCCCACGTGAGCGCCAGCAGGACCAGGGAGATCAACGGCAGCAAAGTGGTCCAGGACAACAGATAACCGCGGACGCTCGCCATGCGCACACCCTGGCATATCGGACCCTTCGTCGCCTGCCATGCCGTCCTCGCGGGGGAGTGTCGCGTCCGAAATGGACACTGCCGGTCGCGCGGCCCGGCGCGAAATTCACTCGTTCGGCCTAGCACCTGCAGGGTTCCGCAGGTCGGCGGCGGGGTACGCGCGGCGCACAGGGGTGGTCGGCGCGGAAAGGAGCCGGAGATGACCCGCGAAATGAAGATGGCCGACCGCGCGATGCCGGCAGGCGGCGACGGCGCGGAGTATTCGTTCTGGCGCGAGCACACGCACATCAACCTGAGCCCGGTGGCCGCACCGTCGATCCTGGGACTCGCCGGGTTCGCGGTGTCGACGTTCATGGTGGCGGCCAACCTGGCCGGCTGGTTCGGCGACAGCACGTCGACGCCTCTGCTGCTGGCCCCGTTCGCGTTCGCTTTCGGCGGCGTCGCCCAGTTCCTCGCCGGGATGTGGTCCTACCGGGCCCGCGACGCGCTCGCCACGGTCGTGCACGGCGCGTGGGGCGCGTTCTGGCTCGGCTACGGGGTCTACCAGCTGTTCGTCGGCCTCGGCGGACTGCCCTCGACGACGGCGAGCCCGGTCGCGGCGGCCGCGATCGGCTTCTGGTTCATCGGGCTCGCGGCGATCACCTGGACCGGCGCGCTCGCCGCGCTGGCGGAAAGCCTGGTGCTCTGCACGCTGCTCGCGGTCCTCGCCGCCGGGGCCACGCTGCTGGCGATCGGACTGGTCGGCGACGTCGGCGTGGTGCGCACGATCGCCGCGTACTTCCTGCTCGCGTCCGCGGTCCTGGCCTGGTACGCGTGCAGCGCGATGGTGCTCGAAGCGGCGCACCACCGGGTGATCCTGCCGATGGGCGTGCGCGCGCCGCGGCCCGCCCGGACCACGACGGTGCCGTTGCACCAGGCGATCCAGTTCGACCACGGAGAGCCGGGAATCAGGGCCGGGCAGTAGCCCGGCGAGGAGGTGACCACGGATGAAGACGAGCATGGCGCTCACCGCGTTGACGCCGCAGGACCGGAAGCTGCGGGAAAGCAGGCTTCCGCTCACCGCCGAGTTCCTGGCCGGGGCGTGGCTGGTGTTCGCGGCTTTCGCGTACAGCTACTCGTTCACGCTGTCCGCGACGGCCGGGTTCTGGAACAGCCTGGCGTGCGGGACCGCCGTGGCGGCGGTCGCGCTGGTCCGGATCGGCCTGCCGGAACGGGCGCGCTGGCTGGGGCTGGTCAACGTCGCGATCGGGTTCTGGCTCATCGCCGCGCCCTTCGCGTTCGGCTACCCGGTCGACGGGCATCGCGACGCGATCCGCACGAATTCTCTGATCGTCGGCGTGCTGCTGGCGATTTTCGCCGTCATCTCGGTGACTGTCGCCTACCGCAGGCACAGCGGCGAGTTCCGGGAGTGAGGAGATGTACTGGCCAGTGCTGACGGTGCTGGCGATCGGCGTGCTCGCCTTGGGCGGCGCGGGATTGCGCGTGCTTAAGGCGGCGCCGCCGGTCCGGAAGGAGGCACTCGTCGGCGCCTGGCTGGTGGCCGCTTCGGGCGTGGTGTGGTGGGCGTCCGCCCCCGCGGCCGGGGCGGTGTTCCTGGTGATCGGCGCGGCGGTCGTGTTCGGCGCGGCGCTGGCGAACGGGCAATTGCCGTCCCGCTGAAAAAAGGGGTTTGCCGCGGGCGGCGGCCGGTTACCCGGCCCGCGTGAGGCCGGGCTGCTTTCGGCTGCCCGGCGATCGCCGGGTGCGGGAGGTCGGTCATGACGCAGCTGAAGCCGCGGCCAGTGGTGATCGCCGAGGCGCGCCCGCGAGGCAAAAAGGGCTCGGTGCTGCTGGGCATCCTGCGCACCACCGACCACAAGCAGATCGGGCTGCTCTACCTCGGCACGTCGTTCGCCTTCTTCCTCGTCGGCGGCGCGATGGCGCTGCTGATGCGCGGCGAACTGGCCCAGCCGGGGCTGCAATTCCTGTCGCAGGAGCAGTACAACCAGCTGTTCACCATGCACGGCACGATCATGCTGCTGCTGTACGCGACGCCGAATGTGTTCGGATTCGCCAATTTCGTGCTTCCGCTGCAGATCGGTTCGCCGGACGTGGCGTTCCCCCGGTTGAACGCGTTTTCTTACTGGCTGTACCTTTTCGGCGGATTGATCGTGCTGAGCGCGTTCCTCACGCCGGCCGGCGCCCCGGATTTCGGCTGGACCGCCTACACGCCGCTGTCGGACGCCGTGCACAGTCCCGGCACCGGCGGGGACCTGTGGATCATGGGCCTCATCGTGTCCGGTCTCGGCACCATTCTCGGCGCGGTCAACATGACCACCACGATCCTGTGCCTGCGCGCGCCGGGAATGACCATGTTCCGGATGCCGCTTTTCACCTGGAACATCCTGTTCACCGGGATTCTCGTGCTGATCGCGTTCCCGATCCTCACCGCCGCGCTGTTCGCGCTGGAGGCCGACCGGCGGCTCGGCGCGCACGTTTTCGATCCCGCCAACGGCGGCGCGATCCTCTGGCAGCACCTGTTCTGGTTCTTCGGCCATCCCGAGGTGTACATCGTCGCGCTGCCGTATTTCGGGATCGTCACCGAGATCATTCCGGTGTTCAGCCGGAAACCGCTTTACGGCTACCGGCTGATGGTGTTCGCGACGATCGGCATCACCGGGCTGTCCGCGACGGTCTGGGCGCACCACATGTACGCGACCGGGTCGGTGCTGCTGCCGTTCTTCTCGATCATGACGTTCCTGATCGCGGTGCCGACCGGGCTGAAGTTCTTCAACTGGATCGGCACGATGTGGAAAGGCACGCTGTCGTTCGAATCGCCGATGCTGTGGTCGGTCGGATTCCTGGTCACGTTCCTGCTCGGCGGCCTGACCGGTGTGCTGCTGGCCGCGCCCGCGCTGGACTTCCACATCACCGACACCTATTTCGTGGTCGCGCACTTCCACTACGTGCTGTTCGGCACGATCGTGTTCGCCACGTTCGCCGGGATCTACTTCTGGTTCCCGAAGATGACCGGCCGGATGCTCGACGAATCGCTCGCGAAATGGCACTTCTGGACGACGTTCATCGGCTTCCACACGACGTTCCTGGTGCAGCACTGGCTCGGTGCGGAAGGGATGCCGCGGCGGTACGCGGACTACCTGCGCAGCGACGGATTCACCTTGCTGAACACCATTTCCACGATCGGCGCGTTCATTCTCGGCGCTTCGGTGCTGCCCTTCATCTGGAATGTGGTGAAGAGCTACCGGTACGGCGAGCGGGTCGACGTGGACGACCCGTGGGGATTCGGCAATTCCCTGGAATGGGCCACGTCCTGCCCGCCGCCGCGGCACAATTTCACCGAACTGCCCCGGATCCGCTCCGAACGGCCAGCTTTCGAACTGCACTATCCGGCGGCGGTGGAGCGGATCCGGGACGAGCAGCACATCCACTGGGGACGTCGGTCGCGGGAGAAATCTGACGCCTGATCCGGGCGCTGCTCAGCTCTGCTGGCGGCGGAATTCGTCCAGCACCCGGCGTTCCCGCTTCGTCGGGCGGCCCGCCCCGCGCTCGCGGCGGGCGACCGGGATGGCCGCTTCCGGCGGCGGCTTCGGCGTGCGGTCGATCAGGCAGGTGGCCGCGACCGCGGCGCCGACGCGCTTCTGGATCACTTCCACGACCTCGACCACGCGGGTCGTCGTCCCGATCCGGGCGCGCACCTCGTCGCCGGGAACCACCGTCGTCGCGGGTTTCGCCGGGCGGTCGTTCACGCGCACGTGCCCGCCGCGGCAGGCAGCGGCGGCGTCGGCGCGCGTCTTGGTCAGCCGGACCGCCCAGAGCCAGCGGTCGATCCGCGTCGATTCCATGCGTCCATCATGGCGCGTCCCAGTGCCAGCGCAGGCCGAGGATCCCCGGAGTGACCGCGGCGGACACGACGTGCGCGGGAAGGCCCTGGGTGATCGGCAGTTCGGCGACCGTCGTCTCCGGCCCGGCGGGGGAGTCGAGCCGGTAGGCGTGGCAGGCCTGCGGTTCGAAACCGGGCGCGAAATGCAGTTCCAGCACGTGCTCGTGCACGGCGTTGCGGAACCGGCGCTCGTAGGAGAAGTCCGGACGGTCGTCGGTGAACTCGAACTCGTACTCGGCGATCGCGGTCTCGCCCCGGTCCAGTCCGCGGCCGAGGACGAGTTCGGCCACCGTGAACCCCTCCTCGTCGAGGGTTTCCGTGCGCCCGGGCGAGCAGTAGCGGGTGCGCACCAGCTTCGGCGGGCTGCCGGGGCCGACGCCGTGCGCGGTGACCAGCCGGATGTGCGTGTCGTCCTCCGTCGCGCGCAGCACCTCGCGCACTTCCAGCCGGTGCAGCCGCCGGTCCGGGCCCACGTGCACGGCCTCGTGGAGGCTGACGACCACCAGCGACGTCCGGTACGCGGTCTCGAACGAGTTCAGCACCCGCAGCACCGCGTTCCGCCGTCCCCACAGCCGTTCCCAGCGCACGACGGGCACCGGCGGCGGCTCCGGATCGCGCTCGATCAGCCCGGTCAGCGAGCCCGGCGGCAGTTCGAGTACGCCCTCGAGGATCCGCACCGCGACGCGCGAGCGGGCGCGGGCGGGCACCGTGCGGCCGGTGCGCCAGTAGCTGAGCGTCGTGGTGCTGACCGCCGCGCCCGACGCGGCGAGCCGGTCGCGCAGCCGGTCGAGACCGAGCCCGCTGCGGTCGATGGCCAGCGTCAGGGCGCGGCTGAACGGCCCGTCCGCCAGCGCGTCGGCGAGCCGGTCCGGCTGGGTGCCGGGACCTGTCGAGAACACCTGCGTCCTCCTCGGGTCGTCCCCACCCATTCGCCTCTTCAGCGGGCGGCGGCGCAACCGTCGAAGGTCGGGTCTTGGCCGGTCAGCGCGGTTGCTCGACGAAGGGCTCGCGCAGTTCGGCGACCCATTCGCGCTCGTCGCCGGAGGTGTGCAGGTAGACCTCGCACGGGAAGCCGTCCGCGCGGAAGCCGTGCTCGTCGGTCCACCGGGCGAGTTGCTGGTAACCGGAGAGGAATCCGCTCGCCGGGCCGCGGTGGACGAGCGTCGCGGCGCGGGCGGCGGGCAGTTCGGCCACCTCGAGGCCGTTCGGCGCGGCGACCGCACCGGAGATCGGCAGCGCGGCGTGGACGACGACCGGATCGTCCTCACTGGCGGGCTTTTCGTAGTAGCAGGTCAGCGGTCCGGCCGGGGCGGCGTCGGATCCTTCGAGCCGCTGGCCGAGTTCCGCGCACAGCGGGCGCAGGACCGGGCTGATCGCCTCGGGGGAGAAGCTTTCGACGGTCGCGGTGAGCCGCACGACGCGCGTCGCGGGGATGTCTTTGACGATGATCTCGGTGTCCGGCATGGCGTGCTCGCTTTCCAGCGTGCGGAGTCTCGCCTCGACCTCGGCCAGCCGGAGCCGGTCGGCGGCGACCCGTTCGGCCAGCTCGGCCTGGCGCAGCGTCAGCATTCCGCGGACCTGCTCGGGCGTGACCTGCTCGGCCAGCAGCGCGGCGACCTCACCGAGCCCGAAACCGAGGTCTTTGAGCGCGACGATCCGGTTCAGCGCGGCGAGCTGCCCGGCGGTGTAGCGCCGGTAGCCGGTGTGCGGGTTTACCTCGGCGGGCCGGAGCAGGCCGAGCGTGTCGTAATGGCGCAGCATGCGGACCGAAACCCGGCCGTGGCGGGCGAATTCTCCGATGGTGAACATGACCTCCCCAGCACACGCTCTGACACGGTGTGAGAGTCAAGTGTCCCCGCCGGACCGGGAACGGGCCGGCCCCCTGCGCCGACCCGCACCCGGTGGCCCCCTCGTCCCCCGACGAACGAGGGGACCGCGCCGGTCCGCCGCCCTCCACAGCACGGACCGGAGCCGGTTGCGGCTCCCGCGAACGGAACAGCGGAGGTGCTCCCTCGTGACGGCGGTCGCCCGCAAAGCCACCCGATCGGGTGAGGAAGCGCTGGTCCGTAGGCTGGCCGGGTGAATCGCACGGACCGGCTGTACGCGCTTGTCGAGGAGCTCCGGGCGGTCGCGCCGCGCACCCGGACCGCGGCGTGGCTCGCGGCCCGGTTCGAAGTCAGCGTGCGCACGATCGAACGCGACCTCGGTGCGCTGCGCGAGACCGGCGTGCCGATCTGGACCGAGACTGGGCGGACCGGCGGTTACGGTCTCGACCGCGAGCGGACCCTGCCGCCGCTCACTCTCACCCCGGAGGAAGCCATCGCGATCACCGTCGCGCTGCGCTCCGCCTCTGGTTCGCCGTTCGCGGGCGCGGCGGAGTCGGCGGCCCGCAAGGTGCTCGCGCGGCTGCCCTCCGACGTCCGCGACGCCGAACAGCACCTCGCTGCGCGGCTGCACCGGGTCGGCGAGCCCGAACCGCCTGCCGTCCACAGCGGACTGATCCTCACCGCGCTCGCTGCCCGGCGCGTCCTCCGGCTGTCCTATGTGGACGCCAAAGGCCAGGAGACGGAACGCGACGTCGAGCCGCTGGGGCTGTTGTGGGGCCCGGCGGGCTGGTATGTGCTCGGCTGGTGCCGCCTGCGCGACGCGGTCCGCGGCTTCCTGCTGGACCGGATCCGCGCCATCGAGCTCACCGGCGACCGCGTCGTGCGCCGCGAGGTGGACCTCGACGCCGAACTCGCGCGGATCTCCGCCCGTCCGCTCGGCGAGTGACCTGCGCCACGCGGTGCGGAAACACCGACAGGACGGTGTCGCCGTGGCCCGCGATCGTCGTCGCATGCCGAAAGAACTGAACCCCGAAGAAATCCCCGCCCTCTGGTGTCGCATGTGGAACGAGGACGCCTCGCTCGCGCACCGGCTGCTCACCGCCGAAGGCCGCCAGTGGTCCGGCACCAAACCCGGCCTCGACCCGCTGATCGGCCCCGCGGACGCCGAGGCGTTCATCGCGAAGTACCAGCGCGAGGTCGGGAATGTGTTCGTCCCGCGCACCTTCGTCATCGACGGAACCGAACGGCTCGCCTTCACCTGGGACGTCACCCGCCGCGACGGCGTGGTCATCACCGGAGCCGACCTGTGTGTCCTCTCCGGCGGGAAAGTCGCGCGGAACTGGACAATTCCCTCGCCGGACGGCCGGTCGCCGCTGCCGGACGGACCGGGCGAAGGCGACCTGGATCGCGACGGATTGCGCGCCCTGGCAACGGATGCGCACCCGTGGCACGGCGAACTGGTGCTCGACCCGGTGCGGCAAACCGTCGCCGGCATCTGGTCGGACGGCGCGCGCGGCGGGTTGTCGGTGCTGGTCGCGGTCGACGGCCGGGTGGACCGCGAATGGGTGGTGCCGGGGACGCGTCCGCTCCCGTGATCGCGGGCGCCCGCGAGGCATGATGGCGGCATGGCGAACCGCGTTCTGCTGGCGGACGACGACCGGGCGATCCGGGAATCGCTGGTCCGCGCGCTCGAATTGGAGGGCTACCGGGTCAGCGAGGTCGCCGACGGCGTCGAGGCGCTCGCGATCGCGCGGAGCGAGGAGTTCGACGTCCTGATCGTCGACGTGATGATGCCCGGCGTCGACGGGCTCGGCGTGTGCCGCGTGCTGCGCGCGGGCGGCGACCGCACCCCGGTGCTCATGCTGACCGCGCGCGTCGAGACCGCCGACCGGGTCGCCGGATTGGACGCGGGGGCTGACGACTACCTGCCGAAACCGTTCGAACTGGACGAACTGCTCGCCCGGTTGCGCGCACTGCTGCGGCGGAGCGCGGATCCGGGCGAGCAGGCTCAGCGCGTCGTGCGGCTGGGCGGGCTGGCGGTCGACGCCGGCGCGCGCCGGGTGTGGTGGCAGGACACCGAGGTGGCGTTGTCCAAGACCGAATTCGACCTGCTGGAGCTGCTGGTGCGCAATGCCGGGATCGTGCTCGGCCGCGACACGATCCACCAGCGGATCTGGGGGTACGAATTCGGTCCGGAGTCGAAGAATCTGGCGGTCTACATCGGATACCTGCGGCGGAAACTGGAGAGCGCGGGGGCGGACGAGCTGATCCACACCGTGCGCGGCGTCGGCTATGTGGTGCGGCCGGCATGAATCTGCGCGGGAAGCTGGCGATCGCGTTCGCCGCGGTCGGCGGCGGCGCGGCGATTCTCGTGGGCGTGCTGGGCTATCACACGGCTTCCCAGCGGATCAGCGCGGAACTCGACCGTTCGCTGCTGAGCACGGCGTCGCAGGTGTCGGCGGGCGCGGTGCAACTGCTCGCGCCGAGCCCGCTCACCCGCGGTCCGGGGGACGACGACCACGACGAAGCACAGCCGATGGTCGCGCAGTCGATCGCGCCGGACGGGACTGTGCGTCGGGTCGGCGGACGGCCGGTCGCGCTGCCGGTCACTGCTGCTGATCGGGAGCTTGTTGTCGGCACTCGCTATGCGGACGCGAGTGTCGGTCCGGACGACTACCGTGTGCTCACTGTCGCGCTCGGCTCCGGGCGCGGGTCGCTGCAGCTCGGCATCGACGTGGACGAAACCCGACACGTCCTCGGCGACCTCGCCGAGCGGATGACCTGGGTCAGCCTCGCGGTGCTGGCCGGGGCGGCGCTGGCGGGCTGGCTGCTGGCGCGGCAGATCACCCGGCGGCTCGTCCGGCTCACCCGGCTGACCGAGGAAGTGAGCGCGGGAAGCAGGCCAGGGCTCGGCGTCCCGGACCGCGGCCGAGACGAGGTCGGCCGGCTGTCGGTCTCGTTCGCCGGGATGCTCGATCGGCTCGCCCGTGCCCGTGATGATCAGGAACGGCTGGTCCAGGACGCCGCGCACGAGCTGCGCACTCCGTTGACCAGCCTGCGCACCAACGCGAGCGTATTGCGGCGGTTCGAGGAGTTGTCGCCGGACGCGCGGAACCGGCTGCTCGCGGACGTCGACGGCGAGACGCGCGAGCTGACGCACCTGGTCACGGAGCTGGTGGAATTGGCGACCGGACAGTACGACGACGAGCCGCTGGTTCCGGTCGAACTGCGCGAGCCTGCGGAGCGAGCTGCCGCGCGGGTGCGTCGGCGGTCCGGTCGTGCGGTTGCCGTGGACGCCGATGGCACGACGGTCTCCGGCCGTGAGAAGGCTTTGGAGCGGGCGATGACGAACCTGCTGGAGAACGCGGTGAAGTTCAGCTCGGGCCCGGTGGAATTGCGCGTGCGGGACGGACGGGTCGAGGCGCTGGACCGCGGGCCGGGGATCGAGGACGCTGACCGGATTTTTGACCGGTTCTACCGAGCGGCGGCCGCGCGGTCCCTGCCCGGGTCGGGGCTGGGGCTGTCGATCGTGCGGGAAGTCGCGCTCTCGCACGGCGGCGAGGCGTTCGCCGGACCGCGCGACGGGGGCGGCGCGGTGGTCGGCTTCACGGTGGCTCTTACCTGATTCACACCTTGATCTTGCCCGGGGCTAACGGGACTCGGCCAGAGTTGTGGCCGATTGTGGTTCGGTGATGGGAAAGGCTGCATGACGACGGTCAACGGGTTGCCCGCTCATATTCTGCTCGTGCACGCGATTGTCGTGCTGCTGCCGTTGTCGGCGCTGGTGCTGGTGCTGACTGCTTGCTTGCCTTCGGTGCGGAGGCGGCTGACCGGCGCGAACGCGATTTTGTCGGTGCTGGTGGTTATCCTGGTGCCGATAACGACGAATGCGGGCGAGTGGCTGGAACGGCGCGTGGCGCGGACGCCGCTGGTCCGGGCCCACACGGAAATCGGCGACACGGCGATCTGGGCGGCGATCCCGGTGGCGGTGCTGGCTTTGGCGCTGTGGTGGCGACAGCGAGAGGCTGGTGCGTCTGGTGCGTCTGCGGTGAGCGCGGGTGCTGCGGCGGCTGGCAGTTCCGTTGCGGCGGTGACCGGTGCGGATGCGGGTGCGGCAGTGCCTGGCGGACCAGCGGTGCCCAGCGGCGTTGATGCCGCTACAGGTGGCGGAGCTGCGGCGGCCAAGCCTGGGGCTGGTGGCGTTGGCTCGGGCCGGGTTGCTGCGGCGGGCGCTGGCGTGCCCGGAAGCGGTGGTGCTGCTGCGGGAGCGTCCGGCGCGACGTCGGCGCGCGGTGGTGTCGGTGCGCCTGGGAGTGCCGGGGCGGACGCTGATGCTGCGGTGTCTGGCGGTTCCGTGGTGGCGTCGCCCGAGGCCGCTGCGTCTGGTGTGGCCGCGGCTGGTGCGCGCCAGGCTGGCCCCGCTGTGAGCGGTGCCAGCGCGAGCAAAGCTGCGGCGAACCGCCGAGTGTTTCTCGCGCCTGCCTCGAAAGCGGTCAGCGTGACGTTGATCGTGCTTTCGATCCTGGCTGCCGGGGCAGCGGTCTACGACATCGTGCGGATCGGCGACACCGGTGCCCAAGCCAGCTGGCAGGGGCAGTTCCAGCAGAACCCGGCACCGCGCGGCCGATAGCGAAAGTCCCTGCGGCGTAACGGCTTCACGCCCAACGCCGCGCCGCGATGAAGGCGAGTTGCGCCCCGAAGACTGTCCGTGAGGGGAACCCTGAGGGAATCAGAGTCCCTCTGGGGTCCCCTCACGGACAAACCGATCAACCGCCGATCCGGCGTTCGAAGCCCTCTGGGACGATCAGGTCGTCCCGGCTCAGGTCGTGCACGCTGCGATGCCCCAACGCGAGCAGCGTCGAGTCGATGCCGTTGCGCAGCACGTCCAGCACGTTCTCCACCCCGGCCTGCCCGCCCGCCGCGAGGCCCCACAGGTATGCCCGCCCGATCAGGACCGCGCGTGCCCCTAGGGCGAGCGCCTTTACGACGTCGCTGCCGCGGCGGATTCCGCCGTCCAGCAGCACTTCCACTTCGCTTCCCACCGCTTCCGCGACTGCGGGCAGCGCGCGGATCGTGGCGGGAGTGCCGTCGAGGTTGTTGCCGCCGTGGTTGGACACCGAGATCGCGCTGACCCCGGCGTCCACCGCGCGGCGCGCCTCGTCGACGCGGTACACGCCCTTCAGCAGGAACGGCCCGTCCCACTGCTTCCGCAGCCAGCTCACGTCTTCCCAGCTCGGCGGCGCGGTCTGCATCCACTGGCCGTACGCGCCGAAGAACGACGGCACCGGCGTCCCGGGCTCAGCCATGTTCGGGACGCTGAGGTCGGGCAGTTTCTTGGTCCGTGCGTAGGCGAGCAGCCACCGCGGATGCATCATGCCCTCGGGCGCGAACCGGATCAGTTCGCGCAGCGTCAGCTTGTCCGGGATGTGCGGGCTGCCCCAGTCGCGGCTGTGCGAGAACGACCAGTCGAGCGTCAGGATGATCCCGACCGCCCCCGCGGAACGAGCCCGGTCCAGCCGGCGGAGGATGTCGTCGCGGCTGCCGGTCCAGTACACCTGGAAGTACGTGTTGGGGTTGGCCGCCACCACGTCCTCGACGGGTTTGCTGGCGAAGGACGACAGCCCCATCGACGTCCCGCGAGCGGCGGCGGCGCGGGCGACCGCGACCTCGCCGTCGGGGTGCACGGCCTGCACGCCGGTCGGCGAAATCAGCACCGGCAGCGCGACGTCCCGGCCGAGGACGTTCGTGCTCAGATCGCGTTCGCCGGGCAGGCCGGCGGTGCGCGGGGCGAAGCGCAGTTCGTCGTACGCGGCCAGATTGTCCTGCAGCGTCAGCCCTTTTTCCGAACCGGCGATCAGCGCCGAGTAGACGGACGCGGGCAGGCGCTTCTTCGCCCGCCGCTGTGCTTCGGCGACGGATTCGAACCAGGTGGTGCTCATCGTTTTCCCTTCGGGTCGACGCGCAGAGGGCGCCAGGTGATGCGCGGCCGCAGCGGGACCGCGGTCCGGTAGTCGAGACAGCCCGCCCACACCCCGGCGCCGTACGCGAGGTCGTCGGCGATCGCGCCGGTGGTGTAGCGGAGCGGGTCTAGGTCGGGTCGTTGCCGCAGCCAGGCGGTCAGCGGCGGTCCGGCGAGCAGCGACGCGATCGCAGCCCGTCGTCCCCAGCGCTTTCGACCGCCAGGCACCAAAAGCGCGGCGAGCAGGGGAGCGGTGAATTGCGTGCTGTAGCGGCCTAAGCCGAGCCAGGTTTGACCGACCGCTGTGCCCATCGCGCGCACGACACCGCCTGTCGGCACGTCGCTGCGGCGTAGTACGCGGGCCATAGTCAGCACGGCGCCCGCGAAGGCGGCGGCAGCCGGAAGCGGACGGCGGGCCAGAAGCGCGGCGACGGTCAGCGTCGGCCACGGGTGCAGGACGAGCGGGGCCATCGCGGCCGGGCGACGCAGAGCTAACGGCGCGGCGGAAGTGCCGTAACTGGCGCGACGGCGGAGCAACGTACGCCAGGCGGTCGGCTCGTGGTGGTCGACGTGCGCGGACGGGTCGTAGCGGATCCGGAATCCAGCGTCGTGGAGTCGCCAGCCGAGGTCGACGTCCTCGCCGACGCGCATCGCCGGGTCGAAAACCGCCCCGTCGAGGGCGACGGATTCCACTGCGGACCGGCGAACCAGCAGCGCGGCAGTGGGCACATAGGACAGTCGTGTGCCGGGCGCGACGCGGGCGGCAGCAGTGCCTAGGTCGAGGCTGCTGGCAGCGCGGGTGTAGCGGCCAGCCCACGTGTCCGGAGCGAGCGGACGCACGCGCGGCGCGACGGCGGCGACGAGCGGGTCGGCGAAATGCCCGGCCAGCTGGTCGATCCAGTCCGGCGAGGGCACGCAATCGCTGTCCAGGAAGGCAATCAGGTCGGTGGAAACGTGCTCCAGCGCGGTGTTTCGTGCTGCTCCAGGGCCACCGTTGACGTCGCGGCGGACGAGTTTCGCGCCGTGCGCGGAGGCTGCCGCGGCGATGGCGGCGGGGTCGGCGGACGCGTCGTCGACGACCAGCGCGGGGTATCGGCTGTCGAGTCCGGAGAGGCAGCGGCCGAGCAGTTCGGCGCGGTCGCGGACCGGGATGACGACGGTGACCTCGGCGGTTTTGGCTGGTGGCAACGGGTGCGCGAACCCGGCGTCGGTGAGCAGCCGGGCTAGGACGCCTTCTGCGGCAGTCTCGACGGGGTGGTCCGCCAGGCGAGCCCACGCGGTTCGTCCGGCTTTGGTCAGGCGCAAAACGCGGGCGGGGGAGCCGCCGAAGAGGAGGCTGTCGGAGAGCTGTTTGACGCTCGGGTCGACGGCGAGGCGGAATCCGGCGGGCAGCGGGGTGGTCACAGCGCCAGCCCTCCGTCCACCGGGACGACCGCGCCGGTCATCGCGCTGCTTTCCGGCCCGGCGAGGAAGGCTAGTACTGCGGCGACTTCGGCGGGATCGAGCAGCCGTTGCTGAGGTTGTTGCGCGGCAAACGTTTGCGCCGCCGGAAGGTCGTACAGCCGGGCGCTCTCGGCGAGGATCGGCGTGTCGGTCGAGCCGGGGCTGACGGCGTTCGCGGTGACGCCGGAGTCACCCAATTCCTTGCCCAGCGCGCGGATCAACCCGGCGACTCCGGCTTTCGCCGCGCAGTACGCGGCGAGCGTCGGCAGCCCGCGCGTCGCGGCGGCGGACGCGACGGCCAGGAACCGTCCGGAGCGCGGTTTCGGACGGCGCAGCATAGCGGGAATCGCCGTGTGGGCAAGGTTGAGGACGCCACGGAGGTTGACGTCGAGGACGGCGTCTTCCTGCTCCGGCGGCATTTCCCACAGCGGTACGCCGCCTGCGATCACTCCTGCTGCCGCGATAGCCGCATCGAGTCCGCCCCAACGTTGTTCTGCTTCCGCGACGGCTGCGGCCAGTCGAGCGCGGTCGCGGACGTCTGCGCGAAATTCCTCCGCCGTACCGCCGTTTTCCCGGATCGTGGCGACCACTGTGGACAGTTCTTCGGCGGTGCCCATCGGGTAGGGGAGGGCGGGGTTGTCTTCGGCGGCGTCGACCGCGAGCACTGCCCAGCCCTGTTCGGCCAGCTTCGCCGCGGTGGCCGCGCCGATGCCGCGCGCCGCGCCGGTCACGAGGGCGACTTTCACGGCGTCACCACGGAAGTCCAGTCGCGCACGTGTGCGCGCAACTGCGCGGTGAGGACGTCGAGGAGGTCCCGCCCTTCCTCCGCGGTGGCTCCGGTGGGATCGCCGAGGATTCCGGTGTCGGTCACCGCTCGCACGCCGCCCTTGCGCAGCACTGGAAGCAACTCGCCCAGCGGACGGCTATCGCCCGGTACTGCTTTCTCCATCTGCACTGCCTCCGGCCGAAGTGCCAGCTGCAGAGCGGTTTCCGGCCGCCCGGCGTGCGGATCGCCTTGCCAGCGCGGCTCGAACATCGAGACATCCCGCGACTCGGTGCGCAGAGTCGCGACCGCGCGGGTCACCGAGGCCGCGTTTCCGCCGTGTGCGGACACGAAAAGCAGCCGCCGGAACGTTTCGCAGGCTGAGCGGCCCAGTTCGATGAGCAGGAGTTCCGTGGCCGCCTGCCCGATCGACAGCGTCCCGGCGAACCCGGCGTGCTCGCCGCTCGACCCGTACGGCACCGCCGGCGCGACCAGCACGTCCGGACGTTCGTCCGCGAGCCGATCGCACAACGCCGTCGCGATGTCGGTGTCCGTGGTCAACGGCAGATGCGGGCCGTGCTGCTCGGTGGCCCCGAGCGGCGCGGCGAGGATCGCGCCGGACGCCGCGTATTCGGCGACGTCCGGCGACGACAGATCGGCCAGGCGCATCTCAGCGACCCGGGCCCGGTGCGAAGCCGGCGAGCGGGTTTTCGTCGCAGGCCCGGTCCGGCGGGCGGCGCATGCCGATGGTCACCGGCACGGGTTCGCGCTTGCGTGTGCGGTGCGAGTGGTCCAGTGACGGTTTCGGCGCGCTGCCCGCAGCGACTCCGGCCAGCGCGCGTTCGCCGTGGCCGCGCACGCATTCCGGGTCCGGGCCGTCGAGCGGCAGCCCGGTGAAGAACTTCGCCGCCATGCACCCGCCGCGGCACGCGTCGAACGCCGAACACGACGTGCAGGCCCCGCCGCTCTGCGGGCTGCGCAGCTCGGCGAACAGCTCGGATTCCCGCCACACGCCGGTGAATCCGCCCTCGCCCCGGATGTTCCCGGCGAGGAAGGTGTCGTGGATGGCGAACGGGCACGCGTAGACGTCGCCGACCGGGTCGACCAGGCACACCACCCGGCCCGCCCCGCACAGGTTGAGCCCGGGCAGGCCGCCGTCGCCGTAGCCCGCCAGGTGGAAGAACGAATCGCCGGTGAGCACGTTTTCGCCGTGCTCGACCAGCCACTCGTACAGCTCCCGTTGCTGCTGCGCGGTGGGGTGCAGCTCGTCCCAGACGTCCGCGCCGCGGCCGGACGGGCGGAGCCGGGTGAGCCGCAGCTGGGCGCCGTAGCGGTCGGCAATGGCTTTGAAGTCGTCGAGCTGCCCCGCATTCTGCCGGGTCACCACGACAGAAATCTTGAAGTTCCCGAACCCCGCGGCGGAAAGGTTCTCCATCGCCCGGACGGCGGTGCGGTAGGAGCCGGGGCCGCGGACGTGGTCGTTTACCTCCTCGGTGGCGCCGTCGAGGGAGATCTGGACGTCGACGTAATCGCTGCCGGCGAGCCGTTTCGCGACGTCCTCGGTGATCTTGACGCCGTTGGTGGAGAACTTGACGCCGACGTGGTGCTCGGTCGCGTAGTCGACCAGCTCCCAGAAATCGGGCCGGACGGTCGGTTCGCCGCCGCCGATGTTCACGTAGAACACCTGCATGCGCTCGAATTCGTCGATCAGCGCCTTGCATTCGGCGGTGCTCAGCTCGCGCGGATCGCGGCGGCCGGACGAGGAAAGGCAGTGCACGCAGGAGAGGTTGCAGGCGTAGGTGAGTTCCCAGGTGAGGCAGATCGGCGCGTCGAGCCCGAACTGGAATTCGTCGACAAGCGGCATCACACGCTCCTCGGATGGATCATGTCCGACGCCGCGAGCGCGGCGAGGGCGGCGCGGTAGCGGGGCAATTCCGCCTGCGCGACCCCGGCCTGCGCACACGCCGCGCGGGCGGAGGGGTGGTCGGTCAGCGCCTGCACCGCGGCGAGCATGGTGCGGCTCTTGAGAAAGGACAGCCGGCGGGTGCCGAAGTGGTACAGCAGTGCGCCGAACCGCTCCGGCCGGATGGAGACCCGGCTGTCCAGTTCCCAAGCACCGTCCAGATCGAACGCCGCGGCGTCGCGGTCAGTAGACACCGCACATTCCGTCGATCGAGACCTCCTCGACGAGCAATTCGTCGGCTACGACCTCTTCGGCCTGCGTCTCGGCTGCGGCTGTCGTCTCGCTCATCGTGACTCCCTTGTCCCGCTCGGCGATATTTGACACTTGGTGTCGAATGTGACGGCGAGATTACTGTCACCCAGTGCCAGAAGCAATGGCCGGTCCGCGCGGGACACCCGAATGGGTGTTCGCGGACGCCGGGAACCGACTGCCCCGCTCGCCCGACTCCTCAGGAGGCGGACCACGCGAAGGGAGCAGGATGGCCATCGGCACAGACGACGCGCCACGCATCGAACGAGAACCGGCGACCGGATGGGCGGCGCTGCGTCCGCTGGTGTTGCGGCTGCACTTCTACGCGGGAGTGTTCGTCGGCCCGTTCCTGCTGGTCGGCGCGCTGACCGGGATCGCGTACGCGTGGACGCCGCAGCTGGAGCAGGCTGTCTACTCGCAGGAGTTGCACGTCCCGGCCGCCACTGGCGCGGTGTCGCTGGACCAGCAGGTTCTTGTCGCACGCGGTCAGGTGCCGGACGGGAAGGTGATCGGCGTCCGCCCGGCGCCGTCCGCGACCGACTCCACTCAGGTGATCTTCGACCGTCCGGGTCTGGCTCCGAGTTATCGGTACACAGTGTTCGTCAACCCGCACGACGGCGAGGTCCGCGGCGCGCTGGAGACCTACGGTTCGGGCCAGGCGATGCCGGTCCGCGGCTGGATCGACACCCTGCACCGCAACCTCCATCTCGGCGACTTCGGCCGGTTGTACAGCGAGCTGGCGGCAAGTTGGTTGTGGGTGATCACCCTTGCCGGGCTGGCTTTGTGGCTTGGCCGGCGTCGGCGCTTGCGGGTCGTGCTGCTGCCTTCCGGCGGCAAGCCCGGACGGCGGCGGCTGCGTTCCTGGCACGGCTCGGCGGGGCTGTGGATCGCCGCGGGGCTGCTGTTTCTTTCCGCCACTGGGCTGACGTGGTCGCTGCACGCGGGTGCGAACATCACCGATCTGCGGTCCTCTTTGGACTGGACGACCCCGTCGGTTTCGTCGGCTGCCTCCAGGACTCCGGGAGACGTCGGCTGGCAGGCTGTCCGTGACGCGACCGTGCGGGCCGGATTGTCCGACCCGGTGGAGATCCGGCCGCCTTCCGGGAGCGGCTACGTGGTGCAGCAGACCGGGCGGGGCTGGCCGTCCAAACAGGACTCGATGGCGGTCGATCCCGGTACCGGGGCGATCACGGGGACGCTGAGATTCGCCGACTATCCGCTCGCCGCGAAGCTGAGCCGGTGGGGGATCGACGCGCACATGGGGCTGCTGTTCGGGGTCGCGAACCAGGTGGTGCTGACGGTGCTGGGGGCGGCGCTGGTTTGTGTTGTGGCTTGGGGGTATCGGATGTGGTGGCTGCGGGGCCGCTCCGGGCGATCGGCGGGCGGCGGGGGCCGGTTCGGCCGGTTGCCGACGCGCGGCGCGTGGCGGCGAATCCCTGGACGAGTGCTGGCTCCGGTGCTGGTCGTGGCGGCGGTCGTGGGGTGGTTCCTGCCGGTGTTCGGAGTGTCGCTGCTGGGGTTCCTGGCCGTGGACTGCCTGCTGGGCTTGCGCCGGGAGGTCGCGCGATGATCGCCGAAGCGGGTCTGCGGTGGATTCTCACGCTGCTGTTCGCGGCGGCCGGGGCGTTCTGCCTGTACCGCTGCGCGCGGCGGCCCGGCGTCAGCGGGCGAGTGGCGGACGCGCTGCACGCGGCGATGTGCGCCGGGATGGTCACGATGGCTTGGCCGGCGACGATGACCTTCGCGCGGATGCCGCAGGTCGTGCTGTTCGCGGCGGCGGCCGGATGGTTCGCGGTGAGCGCGGCGCTCGGCATCGGGCACGGACGGCTGCCGGGAGCGCACCACGCGCTGATGATGGCCGGGATGGCGTGGATGGCGTTCGTGATGCCGTCGGCGATGGCGGGCATGACGATGTCCGCGACGGCGATGGGCGGCGAGCACGCCGGAATGGACATGGGCGACGCGGGCATGACGATGACCGGGAATGCGCCCGCGCACGTGGTGGTGGTCGCGGCTGTGCTGGCGGTGGTCTTTCTGATCGCCGGGGTCGCGTGGCTGGCCCGGGCGATCGATCACGCTCGGACGGTCGCCCGGCCTGGACGGCGGGAGGCCGGGCTGGCGATGGAGGGCGTGATGAGTTTGGGCATGGCGGTGATGGCGGTCGCGATGATCTGAGCCGCGTGCTGCGAATGAGCAGTGCGTGGCGTGCGATTCGCAGCGCTGCGAGATCCCGTGCTCGCGCGTGTCCGGCCAGGTGAGCTGCTTGGCCGGAACGCGTGAGCGGGGACGGACGTCAGGCGGCGCGGTGCCGTCCGGTCGGACGTTGGGAGTCGCGGCCGCGCTTCGGATGCGGGCGGACCAGGGCGAGTGCGCCGTGCGTCGTCACAGCGGTCTGGTCCGGATCGTCGGCGGTGTCCGCGAGATCCGGGCCAGGCTGGTGCCGGAGCCGGTGCTGGCGGTGGACCGCGTAGAGCAGCGCCAGCCCGACGACGAGGAAAACGTGCGACAGCACTCGGGCGACGGTCACCCGGTCGCCGATCAGGTCGCTGGTCGTCAGCACGGCGAGGACGATCACGAACCCGGTGATCATCGGCAGCTGCCCGGCCGCCGCCCGGGTGCGCAGCGCGGCCCACAGCAGGCCGACGCCGACCGCGAGGTTCCAGGCCGCGCTTTCGTTGATGAGGTGGCCTTCCATGAAACCGCCGCCGTGAGCGTGGTCCATGCCGAGCAGTTGCGCGAACGCGAGCCCGCACTGGACCAGCCCGACCAGCCCCAGCGCGACCCGCAGCCCCCATTTTTCCCGGGGCGGGGCCGGGGTTCGGGCGAGGATCCGGTCGGTGAGGTCGGGCACTTCGGGCGCGCTGCGGACCAGCAGGGTGCGCCGCAGCGCCGCGCTTCGCTCGTACCAGCTCCGGCACGACGCGCAGGTCTCGAGGTGCTGGTCGACCTGCGGTTCGGGCAGCGGGCCCGCTTCGCCGTCGAGTCGCGCGGACAGCGCTTCGCGGAAGATTTCACAGCTCACGTCTGTCATAGTCGCTCGGATGCCCGCCCGAGTTCCCGGCGGGTTCGGCGATTTTTCCCGGTACCTGGTCGTGGAACCGCCGCCGATCGGCATGGACTACCGTGACGTCCGTGTCCACCGGCCGCGACAACGACGACGAGCGGATCACCGCGCTGGCCCTCGCCGCAGGCCGCGGTGACCAGGCCGCCTTGGAAGCCTGGGTCCGCGCGACGCAAGCCGACGCGTGGCGCTTCCTGGCCCACCGCACCAGCCCGGCCGACGCGGACGACCTCACCCAGGAAACCTACCTGCGCGCGTTCGGCTCGCTGCCGCGCTTCGCTGGCCGGTCGTCGTCGCGGACGTGGCTGCTGTCCATCGCCCGCCGGGTCGTCGTCGACCGCATCCGCGCGCGCTCGGTCCGCCCCCGCGAATCCACGACGGCCGACTGGCAGCGCGCCGTCGAAGAGCAATCGGCCCGGACGCGCACAGCGGGCTTCGAAGACCTCATCGAACTGGGCCTGCTGCTCGACACCCTGGACGAGGATCGCCGGGAAGCCCTGGTGCTGACCCAATTCCTGGGCCTGTCGTACGCGGAGGCGGCCGAGGTCTGCGGCTGCCCGGTCGGCACGGTGCGTTCCCGGGTGTCCCGCGCCCGCGACGATCTGCTGCGGGCGCAGGAGGAGAACGACACCGCGATGTGACGCCGGGTTCTGCCGCGTCGCGCGGGCGGCGGCGAGGTTAGGATGTGCCGGATGAGACCGCGTCCGAAGACTCCGAGTGGCTCCGCCGGATCAGGCACCCGTCAGCGGATCCTCGACGCGGCGGTCGACATGGCGGCCAGGACCGGGCTCCGCAAATTGTCGATGGACGAGATCGCCCGCACCGCGAAGGTCGGGCGAGCCACGCTGTACCTGCATTTCTCCGGTCGCGAAAATCTCGTTTCGGCGATGATCGAGGACCAGCTGGCCCAGTTTCTCGGCGACGTCCGGGAAGTGCTCGAACGCTACGACGACCTCGAGGACCGGCTGATTTTCGGGTTCGCCCACGCTTTCCGGCTGCTGCGCGCCAACCGGGCGCTGCGCACCGTCCTCGAGATCAACCCGCAGATCCTGCATCCCGCGATTCTCGGGGACAGCCACGCGCTGCGGCTGGGCCGGACCCTGGTCGAGTCCACGATGGGCGCCGAGGACCTGCCCGCCGAGACCCGCTCGCTGTTCGCCGAGCACGTCGCGCGGATGTTCCACACCTACATCCTGATCCCGAGCACGCTGGCCGACCTGGACGCGCCCGGCGGGGCGGAGGACTTCGCGCGGCAGTTCCTGGTCCCGGTGCGCAATCATCTGCTCGGGAACGCCCCGGAGGCGGTGGCCCGCTGACCGCCGGGACGCGACGGTCAGCGAGCGCTCAGCAAGCCCTTGGCGACGTGGGTCACCTGGATCTCGTTGCTGCCGGCGTAGATCATCAGCGACTTGGCGTCCCGGGCCAGCTGTTCGACCCGGTACTCGGCCATGTAACCGTTGCCGCCGAACAACTGCACCGCTTCCATGGCGACGTCGGTGGCCGCTCTGGTCGAATACAGCTTCATCGCCGACGCCTGCGCCAGCGTCGGCATCTTGCCCGCCGCGAAACTCTCCAGTGCGGTGAAGACCATGTTCTCGACGTTGAGCCGGGCCACTTCCATTTCGGCCAGCTTCAGCTGAACCAGCTGGAAACGGCCGATCTCCTGGCCCCACAGCGTGCGCGACTTGGCGTAGTCGACGCATAAGCGGTGGCACTCGTTGATGATTCCCATCGACAGAATCGCACAGCCGACTCGCTCGACGGTGAAGCTCGACCGGGCGCTTTCGCGGCCGTCGCCGCCGGTGTGGTTCTCGGTCTCGCCGAGCAGCCGGTCTTTGCTCAGGCGCACATTGTCGAAGAACAGTTCGCCGGTGGGCGAGGAGTGCATGCCCATCTTTTTGAATGGCTTGCCTTGGGTGAGGCCTTCCATTCCCTTGTCGAGCACGAAGGTCAGCACCTTGCGTTCGCGCTTGTCGGCACCGTCGCCTTCGTCGAGTTTGGCGTAGACGACGATTGTGTCGGCGAACGGCCCGTTGGTGATGAACGTCTTCTGCCCGTTGAGGAGGTAGCCGTCGCCGTCCCGCTTGACGTAGGTCTTCATGCCGCCGAAGGCGTCCGAGCCGGAGTCGGGCTCGGTGATCGCCCACGCCGCGATCTTCCGCAGCGTGACGATGTCTTTGAGCCAGCGCTGTTTCTGCGCCAGCGTGCCGCGCGAGGCGATGGTCGCCGCGCCGAGGCCGAGGCTGACCCCGACGGCCGCGACGCTGCCCAGCGTCACCCCGGTCAGCTCGCTGACCACGACCGCGGCCATGCTGCCCTGCGCCGCGAGCGGATTGGCGCCGGCCTTCTTGCCCGGCTTCTCCGGCGCCGGTTCGCCCGCGGCGACGCGGTCGGCTTGCGCTTGCTGTTTGGCCAGCATCTTGTCCACGGCTTCGCCGGCCATGGCATCGATGCCGAACTGGCTGAACAGTTTCCGCATGATGTCGTAGGGCGGCAGGTCGCCGTGTTCCAGCTCGTCGAGATGCGGACGGATTTCCTTCTCGATGAATGCGCGGACCGATTCGCGGATCATTTCGTCGGTCTCGGACCATTCGAACATCGTCGTCACTCCGGAATTCGCGGTTCAAGGGAGCCGGGCGGCGATGTCGTCGATCGCCCACGCCTCGTCGGTTTCGATGGTCTTCACGTCGTGCCAGCCGGCGAGTTCGCTGATCGCTCCGCCCTGCACCGCGAACACCTTGCCGGTGATCGGGCACTTCTCCGTCGCCAGGTAGGCGACCAGCGGCGAGATGTTGGCCGGGTTGAACGCGTCGAAGCCGCCTTCGGCCTCGGCTTCGGCGGCCTCGGCCGCCATCAGCGCGCCCATGCCCGGGGTGGCCAGGGTCAGCCGGGTCCGGGCGATCGGGGCGATCGCGTTGGCCCGCACCCCGTAGCGCTGCAGTTCGTCGGCCGCGACCTGGGTCAGCGCGGCGATCGCCGCCTTGGCCGCGCCGTAGTTGGCCTGGCCCGCGTTCGGGACGGTGAGGCCGGACGCCGAGGCGGTGTTGACGACGGCCGCGTTCGGCTGCCGGCCGGCCTTGGATTCGGCCTTCCAGTACGCCGAGGCGTGGTGGAGGACCGCGAAGTGGCCCTTGAGGTGCACTCCGACCACTGCGTCCCAGTCGGACTCGGACAGGGTGGGGATGAAGCCGTCGCGCAGGATGCCCGCGTTGTTGACCACGATGTCCAGCCCGCCGAACTCCGAGACCGACTGCGCGATCAGCGCTTCCGCGCCCGCCCAAGCGGCGACGTTGTCGGTGTTGGCGACCGCGCGGCCGCCGGCGGCGGCGATCTCGTTCACCACTTCCTGCGCGGGTCCGGCGTCGGTCCCGTCGCCGCTGTTGCTGCCGCCGAGGTCGTTCACCACGACCGCGGCGCCCTCCCGGGCGAACAGCAGCGCGTGCTCACGGCCGATTCCGCGCCCGGCACCGGTGATGACGGCGACCCGGCCTTCCAAAGTACCCATGCGTACTCCTTCGTTGTCTTGGCCGCCGCGGCGGCGGAATCGAGGACTGTCCTCAGTCCGCGATCTCGGCGATGCCGTTGCTGAGAACCACATCGGTTCCGCGCACGGTCTCGAACGCATAAGTGGTGACGCCGTTTTCGGTGCCCGCCTTCCAGATGCGGGTCTCCAGATCGTCGCCGGGGAACACGAACTTCGAGAACCGGACGGCGAATCGCTTGACGCGCGCCACCTCGGAGTCCGCGACCTCGGCGAGCACCCCCCACCCGGCCATCGCCATCGTGCACAGGCCGTGGGCGATGATCCCGGGCAGCCCGGCGTCCTTGGCGACCTCCTCGTCCAGGTGGATCGGCACCGGATCGCCGGAGGCGGGCGCGTACCGGAAGGTCTGGTCGTCGTCGACGTGGTGGGCGGCCTTCGCCAGCGGCGCGGTCTGCTTGATCTCGGCGTGCGGCGCGATCGCCGGAATCGCGTCCCCCACCTTCTCGCCTGCGTCGACGTTCCGGAAGAAGCCGGACAGGTACTGCTCGTTGACCAGTTCGCCGGAGCTCTCGGCGCGGCAGACGAGGTGGATGTACACGAGCGAGCCGGTCGATTTGGTCTCCCAGCCGATGACCCGGCCCTGGGAGACCAGCACGTCGCCGGGCTTGATCGGGCGGTGGAAGCGGAAGTCCTGCTCTCCGTGGGCGATCCGGCCGAAGATGTCCATCGGCACCACGTCGACGGCGGGCGCCATCAGGGCGTCGAAGGCCGGGACGACGGCGAACACCGGCGAGCCGACGTCGCCCGCGCGGTGCGCCGGGATCGGGTCGTTGGTGGCGGCGGCGTAGTCGGCCAGCCGTTCGCGGGTGACCTCGAACCGTTCCTGGTCCGACCACAGGTTCAGCCCGTCGCGGTCGAATTCGTACGTGTCGGCCATGTCAGGCTCCGGCGAGGGCGGCGAGCTTGTCCAGCGAGGCCTGCAGCTGCTTGGCGCCGTCCTTCTCGACCGCCTTGCCCAGCGCACCCTTGATCAATGCGCCCTCGAACTCGCCCGAGACCTGCACGTCGGTGGAGCCGCCGTTCGGGGTCAGCCCGAAGGAGAAGGTCGCCTTCACTCCCGCCATGCCGGTGCCGGACAGGACCACCCTGGTGTCGGAGACCTCCTGGACCACCCATTCGATTTTGTTGGCCATGCCCAGCATGAAGATCTTCGCGGTCAGGGCGGCCCCGGCGGTCAGCGCGGCGGGCGGCTCCACCATCCAGCGCTCGTGAATGGTGAACCAGTCGCCCCACGTGGCCGGGTCGGTGATGACGCCCATCAGCTTCTCGGCGGGCGCGGCGAGGGTGGCGGACTTTTCGATGTGTCCCATGCTCGTTCTCCTGGAATTCGGTGCTGTTCAGGGAAAAAGGGTCAGCGGTCGGCGCGCTGGTAGGCGGTCACGACCGCGGCGCCGCCGAGGCCGATGTTGTGCTGCAGCGCGGCGGTCACGTTGTCGACCTGGCGCTTGCCTGCGGTGCCGCGCAGCTGCCAAGTGAGCTCGGAGCATTGCGCCAGCCCGGTGGCGCCGAGCGGATGGCCTTTCGAGATCAGGCCGCCGGACGGGTTGACGACCCACTTGCCGCCGTAGGTGGTCTGGTTGTCGTCGAGCAGACGGCCGGCCTCGCCGGGCGCGCACATCCCGAGGGCCTCGTACAGCAGCAACTCGTTGGCGGAGAAGCAATCGTGCAGTTCGATGACCTGGAAGTCCTCCGCGCCCAGCCCCGCCTGCGCGTAGACCTGGCGGGCCGCTTGGACATTCATGTCGTAGCCGATGATGTTCTTGGCCGTGCCGTCGAACGTGGACCGGAAGTCGGTGGTCATCGCCTGGCCGACGATCTCGACCGCCTGGCCGGCGAGACCGTGCTGGTCCACGAAGTCCTCGCTCGCCACGATCGCCGCGCCGGAGCCGTCCGAGGTCGGCGAGCACTGCAGTTTGGTGAGCGGGTCGTAGATCATCCGCGAGCCGAGAATCTCGTCCATGGTGTACTCGTCGCGGAATTGCGAGTACGGGTTGTTGACCGAGTGCTGGTGGTTTTTGAACCCGATCTGCGCGAAATGCTCGGCAGTGGTCCCGTGCTCCTTCATGTGCTCGCGACCGGCCGCGCCGAACATCCACGGCGCGGGCGGGAACAGCACCTCGGAGATTTCGGCCAGCGCCTGCATGTGGTTGGCCATCGGCTGCTCGCGGTCGTCGAAAGTGGAGCCGAGCGAACCCGGCTGCATCTTCTCGAAACCGAGCGCCAGCGCGCACTCCGCCGAGCCGCCGCGGATCGCCTGCGCCGCGAGGTACAGGGCGGTCGAGCCGGTCGAGCAGTTGTTGTTCACGTTGACGACCGGGATGCCGGTCATCCCGAGTTCGTAGACGGCGCGCTGCCCGGAGGTGGACTCGCCGTAGACGTATCCGACGTAGGCCTGCTGCACCTGGTCGTAGCCGATGCCCGCGTCGGCGAGGGCGTTGGAGCCGGATTCGCGGGCCATGTCCGGGTAGTCCCACACGCTGCCGTCGTCGTTCAGCCTGCGGCCCGGCTTCTCGAATTTCGTCATGCCGACGCCGATGACGAATACGCGACGTGTCACGGGCAGTTCCTCTCTGTCGGCCGCCGTTCCGGCGGCGGTTTCGACGCTAGGAGCCCGGCCGGCTCGAACCGAGGACCGCGACGGGCTTCTTGGGGGACCGAAACGATCCTCGGCGCAGGTACAGTTCGGTCCGAACCTCCGACGCTGAAGGAGCCAGGTGGCGTACACGATTCCGATGCGGTTTTTCCGGGCGACGGTCGAGTCGCTGGTGAAGCGCGGCATCGATGTACAGCACGCGTTGCGCAGCGCGGGCCTGGACTGGCAGCTGTATGCCGAGGACCGGGCGCGGATGACCCCGGAGCAGGCGACCCGCGTGGTGCGGGCCTTGTGGGCGGACACCGACGACGAATTGCTGGGCCTGGGGCCGCGGCCGATGCCTCGCGGGACGTTGCGGCTGGCCGGCCTGACGATCATCCACACCCGCGATCTGCGCACCGCGCTGGCTCGCATGCTGGAGCTGTCCACGGTGAGCACGGGCATCGCGTGGACGCTGCGAACCGACGACGCCGGCGTCGTCACCCTCAGCAGCGACCTGCCCCCGGGCGCCCGCATCGATCCGTTCGTGGCGTTTTCGATGGTCGGTGGCATGCAACGGTTCGCGGGCTGGTTGATCGGAGCGCCGATCACGCTGCGGTCCCTCGAATTCCCGTTCGACGCGGAGCACCTTGGCGCCGAGTACGCGCTGATTTTCGGTGCGCAGCCGACGTTCCGCGCGGCGCGGATCGCCGCGTCCTTCGACGCTTCGCTGCTGCCCGCACCGGTGATCCGGGACGAGGCCGATCTCAAGCAGCTCCTGCGCGACGCACCGGGCGCGCTGTTCTACACGCAGGAACAATTGGCTACCGCCGCGGCACGTGTCCGCACGATCCTGGAGCGAAACCCGGACGGGCCGTGGCTCGCCGCCGACGAACTGGCCCGGCGGCTGTCGATCAGCGCCCCGCACATGCGGCGGCTGCTGCGCGCCGAAGGGACGGCACAGCGCCGGATCCAGGAGGAGATCCTTCGCGACCGCGCGGTCACCGCTCTGGTCCACGGCTCCGAGCCGATCGCGGACATCGCCGTGCGCCTGGGCTATTCCGAGCCCAGTGCGTTCCGCCGGGCGTTTCACCGATGGACCGGCAGCGCGCCGATCGACTACCGCACCGGCCGGGCGGAGTGACTCGCGCGGCGGTCAGCGAGAGCGGGGCAGCAGTCTGAGGCGGCGCGGGCGGGCCGCGGAGAGCATCGAGGAACGGTCGACCAGTTTGCGGCGCGGACGGCCGACCGCCGCGGCCGCGCGTTCCGCGGCGTCGATCTCCGCCCAGCCTCGGCTGTCGACGACCTCGGGCTGCCGTCCGCGAACCAGGCGCGCCAGCTCTTTTTCCCCGGCCTGAGGCGCGGTCAGCCGGTCCGCGACGAAGTCCTCCAGCAGATTCGCGACCGTTTCCTGTGCACACAAGCGATTCGTGCCGATGACACCCGAGGGGCCGCGCTTGATCCAGCCGCTGGCGTACACGCCGGGCAGCACGCTCGTGCCGTCGACGACCCGGCCCGCCCGGTTGGGCACCGTGCCGGTGGCCGCGTCGAAGGGAACGCCGGGCAATTCGGTGCCCTGGAACCCGATCGAACGGATGACCAGGCCGGTCTCCAGAGTCTCGGTGCGGTCGCCGGCGACGGCGCGGCGAGTTCCGTCGGCGTCGACACGGACTTCGGTCGCGGCGACCACGACACCCTCGACGCGCTCGTCACCGACGATCTCCACCGGAACAGTGTTGAAACGAAACACAATCCGCTTGCGCCCCGGTTCGCGCGGCTGCTGGGCGGCAGGCAGACCGGCCAGCAGTTTCAGCTTTTGCCGCGTGGTTTCGTCGTCGGCGGCGATTTCCCCGACCGGCTGCGGCGAGTCGACGACGACGTCTACACCGCGCAGCTGGGTCAACGCGAGCAGCTCAGGCGTCGTGAACGCGGCATCGGCGGCACCCCGGCGGCCGAGGATCACTACCTCCTCGATAGTGCTGCGTCGCAACGTTTCCAGAGCGTGGTCGGCCATGTCGGTGGTCGCCAGCTGGTCCGGTTCGGTCACCAGCAACCGGGCCATGTCGAGTGCGACGTTGCCGTTGCCGACGATCACCGCGCGCCGTCCCGTCAGGTCCGGATCGAGCGACGAGTGGTCAGGATGCCCGTTGTACCAAGCGACGAAGCGCGTCGCGGCCACCGAACCGGGCAGCTCCTCGCCGGCGATGCCCAACCGGCGGTCGGCCGAGGCTCCGTAGGCGTAGACGACCGCGTGGTGATGGCGCATCAGCTCGGCGTGGCTCACCTGCGTGCCGACCTCGACGTTGAGGAACAGCGCGAACCGCTCGGACTGCTCGCGGTCGAACCGGAACTGGCCGACCACCTGCTTGGTCGCCGGATGATCGGGCGCGACGCCGTGCCGGACGAGTCCGAACGGGGTCGGCAGCCGATCGAACATCGCGATGCGGACGTCCGGCTGGGCAAGCAGTTCCTTCGCGCAGTACCACGCGGCCGGACCGGCCCCGACGATCGCGACGCGCAGCGGCTCCCGGCCGAGGGTGACATAAGGCGGCGGCACCTGGTAGCGCCAGCCCGGCTCGACCGGGTTGTCGGCGTAATAAGCCGCGTTCATCTCCGCGTAGGGCGACTGCTCCGGGGTCAGCGCGGTGTCGGCTTTGATCGCGTCGACCGGGCACCGGTCCGCGCAGGCGCCGCAGTCGATGCACGTGTCCGGATCGATGTAGAGCATTTCCGCGGTCGCGAATCCCGGCTCGCCGGGGGCCGGGTGGATGCAGCCGATCGGGCAAGCCGCCAGGCACGACGCGTCGTTGCAGCAGTTCTGGGTGATGACGTAGGCCATGTCAATCCTTGCCGGGGAAGGGAGTCACACCGAGAGCAGGCGAGCGGCTTTCTCGACAGCGAAGGAATAACGCGCGCCGAGCAGCCGGGGCAGGGCCGCGATCGCCCAGGCGTCGGGGCCGACGAGAATGCGGGCCCGGTCGCGCCGCAGCCCGGCGATGATGGTGCGCGCGGCGGAATCGGGCGTGGTGAGGGAGACCCGGTCGAACAACGCCGCCACCGCCGCCTGGTCGTCGCCGTCGCCGACTCGCGCGGTGCGGGCGATCGCGGTTTTGATCCCGCCGGGGTGGACGCAGCTGACGGACACGGGCTGCCGTTCGATCCGCAGTTCCTGCCGGATCGACTCGGTGAATCCCCGGACCGCGAACTTGGACGCGTTGTACGCCGAGTCCTTCGGCGCCGAGATCAGCCCGAACACCGACGACACGTTCGCCACCTGACCCGAGCCGGAGGCGATCAGGTGCGGCAGGAACGCGCGGGTTCCGTGCACCACGCCCCAGAAGTTGATGCCCATGATCCAGGCCATGTCCTCGTCGGTCATCGCCCGCACCCCGGCGTGCACCGCCACGCCGGCGTTGTTGATCACCAGATGCACCGCGC
This sequence comes from Amycolatopsis sp. NPDC059235, assembly GCF_042754125.1. Taxonomy (NCBI): domain Bacteria; kingdom Bacillati; phylum Actinomycetota; class Actinomycetes; order Pseudonocardiales; family Pseudonocardiaceae; genus Amycolatopsis; species Amycolatopsis sp. NPDC059235. The sequence goes on along the minus strand of NZ_JBHZAG010000006.1, from coordinate 113,625 downwards.
CGAAGCGGTTGGCGACGGCGTCGGCGTGCGCGTAGACCGCGTCTCGATCGGACACGTCGAGCGCGAAGTGCTCGACGTCGGCCGCGCGGCGGAGCTGGCATTCCCGCGCGGTCTCGGCGACCGCGTCGGCGTTGATGTCGGACAGGGCCAGCCGGGCGCCCTGGTAAGCCAGCCGGCAGGCCAGCGCCCGGCCGATGCCGCTGCCAGCACCCGTGATGGCGACGACGCGGCCACGATAATCACGCATCAGGGTCTCCGTGCTCGGCGGGGCTGGGAAGGTTGAACAGCAGGTCGAGTTCGGCGTCCATCGGCGGCGGGTACGGGTACGCCCCGCGACCGTGGATCCGCGAGCCGCCCCACGGGTCGACGTCGACGAGCAGGCCGTCGACCGGCTCGTTGTCCTCGATGCGCAGCTGGACCGGCAAGTTGTTGCGCACGTGCAGCTCTGCCAGCCGCGGCGACGGCGCGACCCGGCCGTACCAGCGGATCGTGTTCTCCACCGGCTCGTAAGTCGCCTGCACGTGGACCTGCACCGGGTGGCGGGTTCCGTCCTGGGCGATCAGCTCGGCCGGGCCGGAGTAGTCCTCGTCTTCTTCCCGGTCGTCGAGCCGGCTGAACTCGAAGTCGCCGAGGTTGGCGGTGCGGGTGCGTTTCCAGTAGGCCAGCGTGGTTTCCGGCCAGATGGCCCGGTTGACGCCGTTGGCGTCCAGATACCAGCTGCTGCACCCGCCCGCGGTCCAGACCGTGCCTTCGGACTTGCGTTGCAGCTGCCGGTTGAACTGCGCCTGCACGTGCGCCTTGACCTCGACCCGGGTGTGCTCGCGGCGGTTCATCGCGGCGAGCAGCTGCACGATGTAGCGGACCTGGGCCTCGATGATGAAGACGATCGACTGGTTGCCGACGCCGGTATTCGGTCCGACCAGGGTGAAGTAGTTCGGCAGCCCATGGGCGGCGACTCCCAGATAGCCTTCGGGCCCGTCCGCCCACAGGTCCTGGATGGTGCGCCCGTTCCGGCCGGTCAGCACCAGGTCGGCGGCCGCGTCGGTCACTTTGAATCCGGTGCCGTACACGATCGCGTCGACCGGATGACGCGATCCGTCCGCGCTGATGACCCCGTCTTCGGCGACCTCCCGGATCGGCTCGGTCACCAGGTCCACATTGTCCCGCTGCAGAGCCGGAAAGTAGCCGTTGTCCATGACGATGCGCTTGCAGCCCATCTCGTAGTCGGGCTGAAGTTTGGCGCGCAACGCCGGGTCGGGGACCTGGCGGTCCAGATGCCACTGCGCGACCCGGCGCAGGATCGGCATGTACTTCGGGTTCAGGAACGCCGCGGTCGCCGCCTCGTGACTGAAATAGATTCCGGCGCGCACCAACCGGCGCAGGCCCGGAACCGCCCGGTAAGCCGCCCGCTCGACGATCCCGATGGAACGGTCGAATTTGGGCAGGCACCAGTTGGGGGTGCGCTGGAACACCGACAAATGCCCGGCCTGCTTGGCGACCTCGGGGATGAACTGCACCGCGCTGGCGCCGGTGCCGATGACGGCGACCCGCTTGCCCGCGAAGTCGAAATCGTGGTCCCACTGCGAGGAATGGAAGGCGGTGCCCGCGAAACGCCCGACGCCCGGCAGGTCAGGCACGCTGGGAATGTGCAGCGGTCCGGTGCCCGAAATGATGGACCGGGCGGTGAAGGTGCCGCGGCTGGCGGTCCGCACTGTCCAGGTGTCGGTGTCGTCGTCGAAAATCTGCGAGACCACTTCCGCGCCGAAGACGATGCTGCGGCGCAGATCGTACGAATCGGCGACGCCGCGCAGATAGCCGAGAATCTCGGGCTGCTGGGCGTATCCCCGTGTCCAGTCCGGATTCGGCGCGAACGAGAACGAGTACATCAACGACATCACGTCGCAGGCCGCGCCGGGATAGGTGTTCTCGCGCCACGTCCCGCCCACGTCGTCGGCCTTCTCGAGCACCACGAAGTTGTCGATGCCCGCCTCGCGAAGTTTCACGGCGGCGCAGAGGCCACCGAACCCGGTGCCGATGACCAGGACTTCGAAGACGGGCGCTTCCGGCGCGCTCACGCGAGGAATCCGTATCGGCGCCACGCGGCCCGGGACACGACGTTGAGCAGGTTGTTGTCCTCCAGGAATTCCCGGAAGTCGGCGAACGCGGCCCGGCGGCCGGCCCGGTTGTACTCGTTGGCCTTGGCCTGGCGAACCGCTTCCCTGACCGGCAGCCCGCAGCGTTCGTACGCGCGCTTGTCATTGAACATCTTGTCGAGGATGAAGGCGGCGGCGCCGTTCGCGGTCGCGCAGAAGGTCCGTGACCACCAAGGCGCGGTCTGCATGCGCCGGCGCACGCCTTCGCGGGCGAAGCGGATGTGGCGGGCTTCCTCGGCGATGTGAATGCGCATGGTCTGGGCCACGATCGGCTGCAGTCCCGGGTGGGCGAGGTATTTGCGCTGCACGTCGTCGATGACTTCCTCGCCGCACAGCGCCGCGACGTAGAGCATCAGGCCGCGATACAGGAACGGCATCGCCTGGACGGCCAGGACTTGCAGGCGGGACAACCGGTAGGGCTCGGCGCCGATCGCGCTGACCATCTTGCCGAACATCACCATGTGCCGGGTCTCGTCGCCCAGTTCGGTCAGGGCGTAGTGCACGTGCGGCGAGGTGGGGTCCTGATAGAGCATCGTCCGCAGCAGGCCCTGGTTGAGCGTGTTCTCGAACCACACCGCGCGGCTGAACGTGTTGGCGACCTCCTGCCGCGAGAGCTCCACCCGCTCGCGATGGGACATCTCCTCCCACAGCGGCGTTCCGTAGAGGCTGATCGTCTCCGGCGGCATGTAGAAGAGGTCGGGATCCTGGGGCGCGTCCCAGTCGATCTCGACCAGCGAGTTGTGCGATCGCCGGATCGAACCGCCGAGCAAGCGCGCGGCGACTTGATCGCGAGTTGTCCGGCGTGACGGCGTCGTCATGTCGTCCTCCTGACCCGGGCTGGGGAGCGCGGCTTTCCGCTGGCACCGGAGTAGAAGGCTAGACACTTTTTGCTTATTCGTCCATCATCGTGTCCTCCGGTTCCGGCCGCTCGTTTCGGTCCCCCCGGACGCTCGGGCCGGTCCTGGGCGCGGCCGTTCTCCGGCCCTACCGTCACCTCGTCCGCGGACGCCTGCCGAGCACAGGAGACCTCGATGACCGACTTCGACGTCCTGATCATCGGGTCTGGTTTCGGTGGCAGTGTCACCGCGCTGCGCCTCGCGGAGAAGGGCTATTCGGTGGGCGTCGTCGAAGCCGGTCGCCGTTTCGCCGACGAGGAGCTTCCCGCGACGAATTGGCGGCTGCGCACCTTTCTGTGGGCTCCCAAGCTCGGCTGTTACGGCATCCAGCGCATCCACCTGATCCGCGACGCGCTCATCGCCGGCGGCGCGGGCGTCGGCGGGGGTTCGCTGAACTACGCCAACACTCTTTACGTGCCGCCGGAACCGTTCTTTCGGGACCCGCAGTGGCGCGACATCACCGATTGGCAGGCCGAACTAGCGCCCTTTTACCGGCAGGCGCAGAAGATGCTCGGCGTGGTCCAGAACCCTCGTGTTACGCCCGCCGACGAGGTTTTCCGCCGGGTCGCCGACACCCTGGGCTTCGGCGACACCTTCGTGCGGACCCCGGTCGGCGTCTATTTCGGCGAGCCAGGCGAAACCGTCGCCGATCCCTACTTCGGCGGCGCCGGCCCCGACCGCACCGGCTGCACCGAATGCGGCGACTGCATGGCCGGCTGCAAGGTCGGCGCCAAGAACACCCTGGTCAAAAACTATCTGTACCTGGCCGAAAAAGCCGGCGCGCAAATCCTGCCGATGACCACGGTCACCGAATTCCGGCAACTGCCCGACAGCTCCTGGTCGGTCACCACCGAACGCAGCGGCGCCTGGACACGCAAGCACCGCACGACCCTCACCGCGCGGCACGTCGTGCTCGCCGCCGGCACGATGGGTACGCAGAAACTGTTGCACGCCATGCGTGATCGAGGCGTGCTGCCGAACCTGTCGGACCGGCTGGGCGAACTCACCCGCACCAACTCGGAAGCCGTGGTCGCCGCCGTCGGCAAGAAGATCGACCCAGCCCGCGACCTGTGCCGGGGCGTGGCGATCACCTCGTCACTGCACCCGACCCCCGACACCCACCTGGAACCGGTCCGGTTCGGCAAGGGTTCGAACTTCCTGGGCCTGCTGCAAACCGTGATGGTCGACGGCGGCGGCACTCTCCCGCGCTGGCTGAAATTCCTGCTCACAGTGCTGATCCGGCCGATGCGGCTGGTGCGCGCGCTGAACGTGCGCCGGATGAGCGAACGTTCCATCGTCACCCTGGTGATGCAACATCGCGACAACTCGCTCACCACTTACACCAGGCGCACCCTGTTCGGCGGCCGCAGAATGACCTCCAAACAGGGCCACGGCGAACCGAATCCGACCTGGATTCCAGAAGGCAACGACTTCACCCGCCGCGTAGCCACCGAACTCGACGGCGACGCACGAGGTTCCTGGGGCGAACTGGTCAACATCCCCACCACCGCGCACTTCCTAGGCGGCGCGACCATCGGCGCGGACCGCGAGCACGGCGTCATCGACGCCTACCACCGCGTGTTCGGCTACCCGACCCTCAGCGTGGTCGACGGTGCCGCTGTCTCCGCCAACCTCGGCGTCAACCCGTCGCTCACGATCACCGCCCAAGCCGAGCGCGCCGCCGCCCTCTGGCCGAACAAGGGCGACACCGACCCGAGACCAGACCAGGGCCGCGGCTACGTCCGGATCGCACCCGTGGCACCGAAAACTCCCGCCGTCCCCGCCGACGCACCAGCGGCGCTGACTCTGCTGCCGATCCACACCGTGTCCGGACCAGACCACGGCGGCTGAGCCGGTGCCGCCCGCCGCTGGACGCGAGGCCATAGCTGTCCGTTGCCTTTCGCTGCCTTCCGCCGTCGTCCAGACGGACAGCGAGCCAGCCGGTGGCAACCAGCGGCTCAAGGCCTCGATGGCCGTGGAGCCACGTCAGCGCCGAGGGGCAGGCCGAGCACAGGTGCTTCCCGAACCAGGGAATGCAGGATCTCCTGGCTGGTCGGGTGTCACACGGCCAGCCCCCTCCGGCTGGCGGCTGGGGTGGACTGTCGGCAAAGGTCCTTTGCCGACAGTCCGCGGCGCGTACGCCTTGACCGGCGGAGTGCTTCTGTGTGGTCTGAGGCTGGGGTGTTGTTCGCGTGGTCCGTTGGTGTCTGGTGGCGTGTTTCTGTGTGGTCTGAGGCTGGGGTGTCGTTCCCGCAGTCCGCTGGTGCCTAGTGGAGTGCTTCAGCTCGGTCTCAGCTTGGAGTGTTGTTCGCGTGGTCCGTTGGTGTCTGGTGGCGTGCTTCAGCGCGGTCTGAACCAGGGGCGTCGTTCCAGTAGCCCGTCGGTGCCTGGCGGAATGCTCCAATGTGGTCTCAACCAGGGGCTGTCGTTCGCGCAGTCCGTTGGTGCCTGGCGGAATGCTCCAGCGCGGTCTCAACCAGGGGCTGTCTCCCGCAGTCCGCTGGTGCCTCGTGGAGTGCTTCAGCTCGGTCTGAGCCTGGGGTGTCGTTCGCGCAGTCCGCTGGTGCCTGACGGAATGCTCCAGTGCGGACTGAACCAGCCGCAGCCCGCTGGCGACCGCCGGGATCTCGACCGTGATCCAGATCGCGGGAACTCCCGGTCGTCTCCGCCCGACCACTCTGCTGTGCGCACTATTCCGGCCCCGCACCGGCGGGGTTTGCTTGCCGCCGCGGGGTTCGCCGCGGTCGCCGTCGTGGCGGTGGTCGCCGCGGCGGGCGATGTCTATGCCGCTGTCGGCAACCCGGCTCCCGGCCCGTTGACGTCCTTTGGCACCTCCTTGCTCCGGTTGATCGCCGACGCGGCCGGTGTGGTCTGCGTCGGCGGGCTTGCGTTCGCGGCGTTCCTGAGCCCGCCAGGCGAATCGGGACGGCTCTCCCCGGACGGCTACGCGGCGACCCGCACCGCAGCGGGTGCCGCGGTCGTCTGGGCGCTCGCTGCCGCGGTGCTGGTGCCGTTCGACGCCGCGGACGCGTCCGGGCGGCCGGTTTCCGAGGCCTGGCGCCTGGCGGACCTCGCCGTCCTCGTGGACGCCATGGAGGAACCCAAAGCCTGGCTCTGCGTCCTGGCGGTAGCGACGACCGTAGCGATCGGCGTCTGGCGCACGCTGACCTGGCGCACCACGGTGTGGTGGCTGGGCCTCGCCGTCGTCGGGTTGCTGCCGCGGGCGATCGCCGGGCATGTTTCCATTGGCGCGTGGCACGACCTGGCCACGAATGCCCTGGTGTGGCACGTGATCGCGGCAGCACTGTGGACTGGCACCCTGGTTGCGCTGCTGCTCCACGTCCGCGGTTCGGGCTCGGCACGAGAAGTCGCGCTGCGTCGGTACCGACGGTTGGCGACCTGCTGTCTCGTCGTCCTAGCCGCCTCCGGAATAGTCGACGGTCTCGCACTCGCCCGTCCGGCTGGATTGTCTAATGGCTATGGCTCTCTCCTCGGAGTGAAGGTCGTGATCACGGTGGCGTTGGCGGTGCTGATCGCCGTCACGCGCCGTCGGTGGGACGGCGGGAAAGCGGCTCTCGTGGTTGAGGTCGTAGTGCTGGCTGGGGCTATGGGCGTCTCTGCCGGGCTGGCGCACCTGGTGCCGCCGGCGTTCGTGGACGATCCGGCGACCGTCGGCGAGACCGTGCTCGGCTACGACCTGCCTGACCCTCCGACGTTCGCCCGGCTCTTCCTCGATTGGCGTCCGGACTTGCTGCTCGGTGTCGTGGCAGTGCTCGCCGTCGTGGCCTACGCGGTCGGGGCACGCCGTCTGCGCATTCGCGGGGACGACTGGCCCCGTGGCCGGTTCTGGGCGTGGACCTGCGGCTGGGCGACGGTGCTGATCGCGACGTCGTCCGGCCTGGGCAAGTACTCGTCCGGAACCTTCAGCCTGCACATTGTCATCCACATGACGCTGGCCATGCTCGCCCCGGTCCTGCTCGTGCTCGGCGGCCCGGTGGCCCTTGCGCTACGCGCCTTGCCAGTGGCGGGCAAGCGACCGGACGGTCCGCGCGAGTGGCTGGTGGCGCTGCTGCACTCGCGGTTCACGCGCCTGGTCGCGCACCCGCTGGTGGCGTCGGTGGTGTTCGTCGGCTCGTACTACGCGCTGTACTTCTCGGGCCTGTTCGGCGAGGCGATGCGCTACCACTGGGCGCACCAGCTGATGAACCTCCATTTCCTCGTGTCCGGCTACGTTTTCTTCTGGCTGGTGATCGGCGTCGACCGCCCGCCGCGCTCGCTGCCGCATCTCGCGCGGCTCGGCATGATGTTCGCGGTGATGCCGTTCCACGCCTTCTTCGGCGTCATCCTGATGAACAAGCAGACGGTGATCGCCGAGACGTTCTACCGCTACTTGTCCCTTCCGTGGATGCCCGACCTCCTCTCTGATCAACGCCTTGGCGGCGGCATCGCCTGGGCCACCGGGGAAATCCCGATGATCGTGGTCGTCGTGGCGCTGCTGGTGCAGTGGGGCCGCCACGACGACCGCGAAGCCGCACGGCTGGACCGTCGCTTCGACCAAGGCGACGACGACGATTTCGCCGCCTACAACGCGATGCTCGCCGACCTGGCGGCCAGAAGGCAGTAGCCGAGGCTCGATGCCTGCCTGGGCGAATCAGGTTCGGTCACTCCTGGTTCCGCTCGACCGGCATCGGCCCGCCGCACACTGAAATCTGGCAGCCCGCCAATCACGCGTCCCACCTTGGGAAGCCGCGATCTCGGTGCATCACACCGATTCCGTCGCTAAACCACGGCTGTCACCACCTTGTCCAAGGCTCCGTCCTTGACGTCCGCGACGAGAACTTTCAGCTGTGCCAAGCTCATCTGCACACGCTGCCCGAAGTCGTCGGTCAGGACGACGCGACGTTCCGGCGGGGCGGCATCGTCGAGGAACAGCTCCGGGCAGCCGCAGTCGCAGTTGCCGCAGAACGTGGTCACATGCCGCAGATCTCCTGATGCGGCAAAGGTTTCGGACATCTTCGCTCCTGTCTGATCGGGGTCGGGTCGGGCACTGCCACCATCTGGATAGTCGTCGGGGAGGGCCGAAAGGTTCCCAAGTCACCCGAAGGAGTGGCGACGGAAAACCAGGCGTACTATGGAAATCAGTCCGCCTTCCGGCGTCGGCACTGCCACCGCCTTAGTGCCCGTCCTGGAACCGGAGAACCATGTCTACGCACACCGCCGCCCCCGCGGCGACCCCGACCCGTCACCTCGATCTTGCCGTCGGCGGGATGACCTGTGCCGCTTGCGCGGCGCGCGTCGAGCGTTCCCTCGGCAAGCTCGACGGCGTCCGCGCCACGGTGAACTATGCGACCGAACGCGCGACCGTCCACTATCCGCCTGACCTTGACCCCGCCTCGCTGATCGCGACGATCGAGCGGGCGGGCTACACCGCGACTGTCCGCGGCGAAACGACTCCGGAAAACCGCGACGCGCGGGTGCGCGATCTGCGCCGCCGGCTGATCGTCGCCGCGGTGCTGGCGGTCCCGCTCGGAAACCTGTCGATCACGCTCGCGCTCGTGCCGTCGTTGCGATTCCCGTTGTGGGAGCTGGTGTGCCTGCTGCTCGCGACGCCGGCGGTGTTCTGGTCGGCGGCACCGTTCCACCGTGCCGCACTGCGCAATCTGCGGCACCGATCGTCCAGTATGGACACTCTCGTTTCCTTGGGAGTGCTGGCTTCTTACCTGTGGTCGGCGGCTTCGGTGCTGATCGGATCCGGCACCGAGGCGGGCTACTGGATCGGATTCGGCGCGACCGCGCCGGGCGCGGATTCGGTGTACCTCGATGTCGCCGCAGGCGTGACGACGTTCTTGCTCGCTGGCAGGTACTTCGAGGCGCGGTCCCGGCGAGGTGCGGCGGACCTGCTCGGCGCACTGGACGCGCTGGCGGCGAAGGACGTGCGGATTCTGCGCGCGGACTGCGAAGTGCTGGTCGGAATCGGCGAACTGGTGGTCGGCGACCGGTTCGTGGTGCGGCCGGGGGAGAAGGTCGCCGCTGACGGAACTGTCGACAGCGGTCTGTCCACAGTGGATGTCAGTGCCATCACGGGAGAACCGGTTCCGGCGGAGGTCGGACCGGGAAACCGGGTGATCGGCGGGAGCATCAACCTGAACGGCCGGCTGGTCGTGCGTGCGGAGGCAGTCGGGGCACGGTCGCAGCTGGCGCAGATGAGCGCGCTGGCCGAGCGGGCGCAGGAGCGGAAGGCGGCGGTGCAGCGGCTGGCCGACCGGGTGTGCGCGGTGTTCGTCCCGGTGGTCTCGGCGCTCGCGGTGCTCACGCTGGCGGGGTGGCTGCTCACCGGGAACCCGGTGCGGGACGCGTTCGGGGCGGCGGTGTCCGTGCTGATCATCGCGTGCCCGTGTGCGCTGGGGCTGGCGACCCCGACGGCGTTGATGGTCGGCGTCGGGCGGGGTGCGCAGCTCGGGATTCTGGTGAAGGGGCCGGACGCGCTCGAGGCGAGTCGCACGGTCGACACTGTCGTGCTGGACAAGACCGGCACGGTGACTCAGGGGCGGATGACTCTCGCCGAGATCAGGGCGTTCGGGTCGTACTCGTCGGCGGACGTGCTGCGTCTCGCCGCCGCGGTGGAAGCATCGTCGGAACACCCGATTGCAGCAGCGATTGTCGCCGGTGGGCCGGAGGTTCTTCCAGCAGCCGCTGAGTTCGAGGCCTTGCCGGGGCTGGGTGCGCGCGGCGTGGTCGAGGGTGCGGCGGTAGTGGTCGGAAGGCCGAGGTTGCTGGTCGGCGAAGGGGTTTCGGTTGGCCCGGAGGTCGAGGCCGAAGTGGTGTCGGCGGAGGCTGGCGGGGCGACGGTCGTGCTTGTGGCGAAAGCCGGCGAGGTCGCGGGCATGCTCGTTGTGCGGGACGAGGTGAAGCCGTCGGCGCAGGCGGCGGTCGCGCAGTTGCATCGGCTGGGGTTGAAGACGGTGCTGCTGACCGGCGATAACGAGGCGACGGCGCAGGCGGTCGCGGCGGAGGTCGGGATTCCCGAGGTGCTCGCCGGGGTTTTGCCGAGCGAGAAGGCGGCGGCGGTGTCCGCGTTGCAGCGCAAGGGACATCGGGTAGCGATGGTCGGCGACGGAGTGAACGACGCTCCGGCGCTGGCGACCGCTGATCTCGGGCTGGCCGTCGCGGAGGGTACCGATTTGGCTTTGCGTTCGGCCGACATCATCCTGGTCCGTGACGATCTGTCGGTGCTGCCGGACGCGATCCGTCTCGCTCAGCGGACGTTGCGCACGATCCGCGGCAATCTCGTCTGGGCGTTCGGGTACAACGTGGCCGCATTACCGCTCGCCGCGTGCGGACTGCTGAATCCGCTGATCGCGGGGGCCGCGATGTCGCTGTCGTCGGTGCTGGTGGTGGCCAACAGCTTGCGGCTGCGGAATTTCGCGCCCGGCCGCTGAACCGGAGGTGGGCGGGATCACCCTGGCCGTCGCTCACTCGATTAGGTTAGGTTTGCCTAATCATTCGGCGACGGAGGGTGAGGTGCGCGGTGACGCGGGACGCGGAAGCCGGGATCGAGGGGCGGGTCGCGCTGGTCACCGGCGGTGCGCGCGGGATCGGGGCGGCCGTCGTGGAGGCGCTCGCCCGCGCCGGCGCCGTGGTGGCCGCGGTCGACATTGACGAGGAGGGGTTGCGGGAGGTCGCCGCGCGGGACTACGGCGCGGAGCCGGCTCGGGCTGACACCTGGGGCGGTTCGAGTGGCGGGGCCACGTCGGGCTTCGCGGCGGAGCCGAGTGGGGCTGGTGCCGGGAGCGGCTCGGACGGTGGGGCGCTTGACGGTGTGGCGTCGGGCTTCGTGGCGGAGCCGGGTAGGGCTCGTGCCGGGGGCGTCTCGGATGGTGGGGTGTTCGGCGGCGTCGCGTCGGGCGTCGTGGCGGAGTCGAGTGGGGTTGATGCCGGGAGTGTCTCGGACGGTGGGGCGCTTGGCGGCGTCGCGTTGGGCCTCGGGGCGGAGTCGGGTCGGGTAGACGTCGGCGCTGCTTCGGATGGCAGGGCGCGTGGCGGCGGAGTCGGGCGGGTGGTGCCGTTCGTGGCGAACGTCGGGGATCCGCAGGCGGTCGCGCGGGTCGTGGCGGACGTTGAACGGGAGCTGGGCCCGATCGGGATCGGTGTGTCTGTCGCGGGGGTGTTGCGGCCCGGGACGGTCGGCGAGACCACAGACGCGGACTGGGCGGCGACCTTCGCGGTCAACTCGACCGGCGTTTTCACTGTGCTGCGCGAGATCTCCCGGCGGATGCAGCCGCGGGGGAGCGGGGCGCTCGTGACTGTGGGGTCGAACGCGGCTGGTGTCCCGCGGACCGGGATGGCTGCTTATGCGGCTTCGAAGGCGGCGGCGACCATGCTCACCCGCTGTCTCGGGCTGGAACTCGCCGGGTCGGGGATTCGGTGCAATATCGTCTCGCCGGGGTCGACGGACACCGACATGCAACGTCTACTGTGGACGGACGACTCCGGCGAAGCCCGGGTGATCGCGGGGAATCCGGGGGAATTCCGTGTCGGGATTCCGCTCGGGCGGATCGCCGACCCGGCCGATATCGCGGACGCGGTGCTCTTCCTCGCGTCCGACCGGGCGCGGCACATCACCATGCAGAACCTCTACGTCGACGGCGGGGCCACGCTTCGCGCGTGACCCGGGTCGACCCTCCGGGCGGCTTTTCCTTTTCGTCCGGATACGTTAGTGTCCATTAGGTTAGGCTAACCGAACAGTCAAGGTCTGGACCTTGCGCAAAGAACCTTGCTCAAGGAACGGACGGGGCGGCTCGGCCGCCTGCGCGTGTGCGAAAGGGAATTCACCTCGTGTCCTCACCTGCTCCGGCCCGTCCGCGGCCGGTCCACCGGGCGGCGGATCTCCTGGCCGCGTACTTGCCGGGGTCGTTCTACTACTCGTCGGCCCGCGGGGTGCTGCTTGCCGACGGGGTGCACTCGTGCGTCCGAGGCACGCCGGGCAACCGGGCCGCGGCGGCTGCTGAGGCGTTGGAAGCCGCTGTGCTGGCGGGGGTTGCCGATCCGGTTGTGGTGGGAGCGATCGGGTTTCGGCCGGATTCCGGGAGCAGCCTGATCGTGCCCGCGGTGGTGCGCCGGGCTGCGGCGCCGGGCGACGCGGCGGGCGGGGGTTCAGGTGTGGCCGGTCGCGGGGAGCTGGCTGGCGCGGATTCAGGCGTGGGCGGTCGCGCGGACCTGGCTGGTGGGGTTTCGGGCGTGGGCGGTCGCGCGGACCTGGCTGGT
>NZ_JBHZAG010000006.1:0-101214 GCF_042754125.1 Amycolatopsis sp. NPDC059235 | reverse complement strand
GTGGGGTTTCGGGCGTGGGCGGTCGCGGGGAGCCGGTTGGCGCGGATTCAGGCGTGGGCGGTCGCGCGGACCTGGCTGGTGGGGTTTCGGGCGTGGGCGGTCGCGGGGAGCCGGTTGGCGCGGATTCAGGCGTGGGCGGTCGCGCGGACCTGGCTGGTGGGGTTTCGGGCGTGGCCGGTCGTGCGGAGCTGGCTGGTGGGGTTTCAGGCGTGGGTGATCGCGCGGAGCTGGCGGGCGGAGTCTCCGCTGAGGGCGATCGCCGAGAGTCGAGCGCGTTCTCGGCTCAAACCCCCTGGACCGTTATCCCCCAACCAGCCCCCGAGGTCTACGCCGAGAGTGTCCGCCGGGCCGTCGATCTCATTGCGGACGGGGAACTCGAGAAGGTCGTCCTCGCCCGAGCGCTGGATCTCGTGGGCGAGCAAGGCGTTTCCGTCCAGCAACTGCTCCGCAACCTCGTCGTGGCGGACCCTGCGGCGCACGCCTTCGCCGTCGACGTGAGCGCACCGGGGGATCCGGCGACGCGGACGCTTGTCGGGGCTAGTCCGGAGTTGCTGGTGTCTCGCAAGGGTGACGTCGTGACCGCGAATCCGCTTGCCGGGTCGCGGCGGCGGACGGGGGACCCGGTGCAGGACGCGCAGGCGATTGCCGAGCTGCGAGTGTCCGAAAAGGACCTCAATGAACACGCTCTCGTCGCGGCGCAGGTCGCGGAGGTGCTGGGGCGTTACTGCACCGAGCTGGAAGTTCCGGAAGAGCCGGAAGTGATTGGCACGCCTACGATGTGGCACCTTTCGACCCGGATCACCGGACGAGTGGGGCCGGGCGGGCCGTCGTCGTTGGAGTTGGCTGAAGCACTGCATCCGACGCCTGCGGTGTGCGGCGTGCCGGTCGGGCCGGCGCGCGACACGATCGCGCAACTCGAACCCGAGGATCGCGGGTACTACGCGGGGCTGGTCGGGTGGACCGACCTCGCGGGGGACGGCGAATGGGTGGTCACGATCCGGTGTGCCGAGGTGTCCGACAAGACCGCGCGGCTGTTCGCGGGGGCGGGCGTCGTCGCTGGGTCTGATCCGGCGGCGGAACTGGCCGAGACCAGCGCGAAGTTCGGGACGCTGCTGCGTGCGCTGGGTGCGGAGGGGGTCGCGTGAGCCTGTGGCCGGAGGAAACCGCGGCGAGGTATCGGGCTAGCGGGTATTGGCGGGGGCAGACGTTCGGGGCGCTGCTGACCTCGCTCAAGGACGCGTATGCGAGCCGGACGGCGGTGGTCGGCGAGGATCAGCGGTGGACGTTCGCCGAACTGGACGAGCGGGCGCATCGGTTGGCGGCTGGGTTTGCCGCGAACGGGATCAAGCAGGGCGACCGGGTGGTCGTGCAGTTGCCGAACATTCCGGAGTTCGTGTCTGTCGTTTTCGGGCTGTGGCGGGCCGGGGCGGTGCCGGTGTTCGCGTTGCCTGCGCATCGGGACAGCGAGTTGCGGCACTTCGTGGAGCAGAGCGAAGCAACGGCGATCATCACCGTCGGAGAGCACGCTGGGCACGATCACGCGAAGATGGCGCGGGAGGTTGCCGAGGGAAAAGTCTTCGTCGTCGGGGAACCGGAGTTCGCGGAGCTGGCGGAGACCGAACCGTGCGAGCTTCCGGAGCCGGATCCGGAGGGGATGGCGTTTCTGCAGCTGTCCGGCGGAAGCACGGGGTTGCCGAAGCTGATTCCGCGTACTCACGACGATTATCTGTACAGCGTCAGGGAAAGTGCGCGGATCTGCGGGCTCAAAAAGGAAAGCGTGTACCTCGCGGCCCTGCCAGTCGCGCATAATTTCCCGCTCAGCTCGCCGGGGCTGCTCGGCGCGTTGCACGCGGGTGCGGCCACGGTAATGGCGCCGCGTCCGGACGCCGATACCGCGTTCCGGTTGATCGAGGCCGAAGGGGTCACGATCAGCGGGGTGGTTCCGCCGCTGGCGGCGGCTTGGGTGCAGGCGGCGGCGCGCACCGGACGGGATCTGTCCTCTTTGGACGTTCTGCTCGTCGGCGGCGCGAAATGCGGCCGGGAGCTCGCCGAACGCATCGGGCCGGCGCTGGGGTGCCGGTTGCAGCAGGTGTTCGGCATGGCCGAGGGGCTGGTCTGCTACACCCGCCTGGACGATCCGGAAGACCTAGTCCTGAGCACCCAGGGGCGGCCGATCTCGCCGGACGACGAGGTGCGCGTCGTGAATCCGGACGATCCGCTGGCGGAGTCGGACCACGTCGTCGAGCCGGGCGAAATCGGTGCGCTGCTCACGCGCGGGCCGTACACGATCCGCGGGTACTACAACGCGGCCGAGCACAACAAGACCGCGTTCACCGAGGACGGGTTTTACCGCACCGGCGATTTGGTGCGACGACGCGAATCCGGGCATCTCGAGGTCGTCGGGCGGGCGAAGGAGCAGATCAACCGCGGCGGCGAGAAGGTCGCGGCGGAAGAAGTCGAGAACCACCTGATGGCGCATCCGGGCGTGCTCGACGCGGCCGTCGTCGCGGTGCCCGACGAGTATCTCGGCGAGCGCACCTGCGCGTACGTCGTTCCGGTGGACGGAAGCCAGCCGAGCGCGGCGGAACTGCGCCGGTTCGTGCGCGGGCGCGGCGTGGCCGCGTTCAAGGTGCCGGATCTGGTGGAGGTGGTCGGGGAGTTCCCGGTCACCGGCGTGGGCAAGACCAGCAAACGCGAACTGCGGGCGGCGCTGGCCGCCCTGGCGAAGGAGAGGTGAAGCGTGTCCCTGCCGAGAATCCGGGCGTACCCGCTGCCGACGGCGGCGGACCTGCCCGAGGGGCGGGTCGACTGGCGGCCCGACCCGGCGCGGTCGGCCCTGCTCGTGCACGACGTCCAGCGGTATTTCCTTGCCCCGTATGAAGGTTCGCCGATTCCGGAGATGGTCGCGAACATCGCGGAGCTCGCCGAGAAGGCGCGCAGCTACGGCATTCCGGTGTTCTACACCGCGCAGCCGGGCAAGCAGCCGGCCGCCGATCGCGGGCTGCTCACCGAGTTCTGGGGCGACGGCATCGGCGCGGTGATCGACGACGACCCGCGCGCCGCGGACATCGTCGACGAGCTGGCCCCGCGACCGGGCGACACCGTGCTGGACAAATGGCGCTACAGCGCCTTCCAGCGCAGCACTTTCCGCGAGCAGCTCGGCGACCGCGACCAGCTGCTGATCACCGGCGTCTACGCGCACATCGGCTGCCAGACCACGGCGGTCGAGGCGTTCATGCGCGACGTCCGGCCGTTCCTGATCAGCGACGCGGTCGCGGACTTCGACCGCTCCCGGCACGACCAGGCGTGCGAGTACGTCGCGCAACGCTGCGGCGTCGTCACCACCACCGCCGACGCGCTCGCCGCGCTCTCGGCGCCGATTCCCGCAGGAGCACCTCGATGAGCACCCCCGGACTCACTGCCGACCAGGTCAACGCGGACGTCGCCGAACTGCTCGGCTGCGGCCTCGACGAGCTGACCCCGGACACCGACCTCGCCGACCTCGGCCTCGATTCGATGCGGATCATGAGCCTGGTAGAGAAGTGGCGAGGCGCGGGCGCGGCGCAGCTGGAATTCGCCGACCTCGCCGAAGACCCGCGCCTCGGGCACTGGACGAAGCTGCTCACCGGCGGCGCGCAGTGAGCCGGGACGAGCACCGGCACCGCCACACCGCCCGGATCGCGGAGGTCCGCGCGGGCCGTCAGGCCGAGAAAGTGCCATACCCCATCCGGATCCGGCGCGCGGAGGTCGTGCGGACCAGCGCGGTCGGCGCCGGGCTGCTGCGCGTCACGCTCGGCGGGCCGGGCACGGCGGGGTTCGAAGCGCATTCGCCGGACGAGCACGTGAAGATCCTCTTCCCGGACGCCGACGGCCAGCTGCGGCTGCCCGAGGCGAACGGTGACATGCTCCGCTGGCCGAAGCCTTCGCCGGTTTCGCGCGAGTACACCGTCCGCCGCTACGACCCGGCGTCCGGCGAGCTGGACCTCGACGTCGCCCTGCACGACGGCGGTCTCGGCGCTGACTGGGCGCGCGCGGTGCGGCCGGGCGAGGCCGTGCACGTCGCCGGTCCGCCGGGCGGGCTGATCGTGCCGCACAACTACGACCGCTACCTGCTCGCTGGCGACATCACGGCGCTGCCTGCACTCGCGCGCTGGCTGGAGGAACTGCCGCGGACCGCCATGGGCTGGGCGTTCGCCGAGGTCGCCGACGCGAGCGAGCAGATCGACCTCGACGCTCCCGAAGGCGTCGAAGTCCGCTGGCTGCACCGCGGAGCAGCCGCGCCGGGCAGCGTCGAGCTTCTCGCCGACGCCGTGCGCGAAGTCAAGGTGCCCGAAGGCGAACGGCTTTACGCGTGGATCGCCGGAGAAGCGGGCGCGATCAAGCCGCTGCGCCGGTGGCTGCGCGACGACCTCGGGCTCGCCCGCGAGGACTACGACGTGACCGGCTACTGGAAACGCGGCGTCGCGGACTTCGACGACGAGCACGACCACTGATCCATCGCAACAGCAAGGACCCTCGCATGACCGTCACCAGAAAGACCCGCCTCGCCGCCGCCTCGCTCGCAGTCGCGCTCACCGTCGTCGCCGGTTGCGGTTCCGGCGACGCGCAGAGCGGCAACGGGAGCGACGCCCCGACCCGCGCGTTCGCCGCCGACAACGGCGAGATCAAGATCCCGGTCAAGCCGAAGCGCGTGATCGCGACCGGGTACGCCGTCCCGGCGCTGCTCGAGGCGAAGGCTCCGCTCGTCGGGATTTCGACGTGGAAGCGCGGCCTGCCGATGATGACGACCGAGGACCGCAAGAAGTACGACGAACTGCCGAAGGTCGCGGGCGAGCAGGCCGCCGAGACGAACTACGAGGCCATCGCGCAGGCCGATCCGGACCTGATCGTGATCGGTGTGCCGAAGCCGGTGCTCGCGGACATCGACGTCAAGCGGCTGCAGGAGATCGCGCCGGTCGTGGCGATCGGGCCGTCGGTGCCGTCGGCGTGGCGGGAGCTTTCGCGCAAGCAGTCCGACGCGGCGGGCGCGCTGGCCGGGTTCGACGCCGCGCGCCAGGAGTACGAGGCGAAGGCCAAGCAGCTCGCGGACAAGTACAAAGCCGTGCTGCCGCAGCTGAAACTCGGTCACGTCGGCGCGTACGGCGAGGTCGCGAAGGGCAACTTCCAGCGCGAGTTCAAGGATTCCTGGGGCACCAACATCGCACAGGACCTCGGCGCGAACTACTACGGCCAGGTGAAGGTCAAGGGCGGCGGTTCGAAGGACGTCAGCGAGTACCCGTCGATCGAGGAGCTGCCGACCGCGTTCGCGCAGGCGGACGCGATCACCTACTCGGTCAAGCCGGACGGCTCGGTGCCGCCCGCGGTGAAGTACGTGCTCGATTCGCCGCTGTGGAAGGAACTTCCCGCGGTGAAGGCGGGCAAGACGTTCGCCTTCCGCTACACCGAGGCGGCCACCTACCGGGCGGCGATGAAGACGCTGGACGCGGTGGACCAGGCGTTCGCGCCGCTGCTGAAGAAGTGACCGCGCGCAGCCGGACCGCGCTGCTGGCCGCCGCCGTCGTCCTGCTGGCGGCGGTGGCCGTGGTCAGCGTGGGCGTCGGGGCGCACGGCATCGCGCCGGCGGAGGTGCTCCAGGCCATCTTCGGGCACGGCGATCCGGCCGATCAGGCGGTGGTGCGCGACGTCCGGGCGCCGCGCGCGCTGCTGGCGGTCGGCGTCGGCGCGGCGCTCGCGGTGGCCGGGGTGCTCGTCCAGGTGCTGTCGCGCAACCCGCTGGCCGAACCCGGCGTGCTCGGCGTGACGGCCGGGGCCGGGTTCGCCATCACGATCGGTTCCGCGCTCGGCATCGCCGTTTCCGAGTCGGGGGAGCTGCTGTTCGCCGTGCTCGGCGCGGTGCTGGCGACGCTGCTGGTGTACGCGGTCGGCCGGCGGTCGCCGTTGCGGATGGTGCTGACCGGCACCGCGCTGACCTTCGTGCTCAGCGGTGTTTCGCTCGGGCTGCGGCTGCTGCTGCCGGACACCTTCGACCGGTACCGCTTCTGGGCGGTCGGTTCGCTGGCCGGCCGGGAGCAGGCTCCGCTGACGGTGCCGCTGATCGTGATCGCGGCGAGCGTGCTTGCCGCGTTCCTGTTGAGCCGTCAGCTGAACGCGCTCGCGCTGGGCGACACCGTCGCGCACACGCTCGGCGCGCGCGTGGCCCGAATCCGCGCGGTGACGCTGTTGCTGATCACCTTGCTGGCCGGCGCGGCGACCGCGGTGGCCGGGCCGATTCTGTTCGTCGGCCTGATCGTGCCGCATCTCGCGCGGCGCGCGGCGGGCGCTTCGGTGCCGTGGCTGACCGCGTTCGCGGTGGTGCTGGGCCCGATTCTGCTGCTGGTGTCGGACATCGGTTCGCGCGTGCTGCTGCCGACCGGCGAGGTGCCGGTCGCGATCGTGACGGCGTTCGTCGGCGGTCCGGTGCTGATCTGGGCGGTCCGCAAGTACGGGACGGCCGCGCTGTGACCGCGTTCGTGTTCCGCCGGGGGCGGGTTTCGCTGCGGGTCGAGCGCCGCACGGTCGTCCTCGTCGCCGTGCTGGGCGTCGTTCTTGCCGGGCTTGCGTTGCTGGGGCTTTGCTACGGCGCGGCTTGGGCGAGCCCGGCGCGGGTGTTCGCCGCGCTCGGCGGATCCGGCGGCGGACCGGGCGTGGTGATCCGCGAATGGCGGCTGCCGCGCGTGGCGGCCGGGCTGGTGTTCGGTGCGGCGCTCGGGTTGGCCGGGGCGATTTTCCAGAACGTCACCAGGAATCCGCTCGGCAGCCCGGACGTGATCGGCCTCGATTCCGGGGCGTACACCGGCGCGCTGATCGCGATGACCGTGCTGTCCGGGTCGCCGGCGCAGCTGACGTTCGCGTCGGTGCTCGGCGGGCTGGTCACCGCGGCCGCGGTCTATCTGCTTTCGATGGGCGGCAGCCGGTCCGGGTTGCGGCTGATCGTCATCGGGATCGCGATCAACGCGATGCTGACCGCGTTGAACTCGTGGATCGTGCTGCGCGCCGACTTGGAAGTGGCGATCGCCGCGGTCGGCTGGAGCGCCGGTTCGCTCAACGGCATCGGCTGGAGCGACGTCGCGGTTCCGTTCGGGGTGCTGGCGGTGCTGTTCGCGGTGCTGCTGACCCGCGCGCCCGCGCTGCACCAGGCGGCGCTCGGCACGGATCTCGCGGTGACGACCGGCGTCCGGCACGAATCCCTGCGGCTGCAACTGGTCGTGATCGGCGTCGCCTGTACGGCGACGGTCACCGCGGTGGCCGGGCCGATCGCGTTCGTCGCGCTCGCCGCCCCGCAGATCGGCCGGCGGCTCGCCCGCGCGCCCGGCATTCCGCTGCTGCCCGCCGCGCTGACCGGCGCGGTGCTGCTCGCTGGAGCCGACCTCGCCGCGCAGATGCTGCTCGCCCCGGTGTCGCTGCCGGTCGGCGTGGTCAGCACGGCGATCGGCGGCTGCTACCTGATCTGGCTGCTCACCAAGGAGGTGCGGCGGAAGTGACCGCCCGCTTGACCGCGCGGGATCTCACCCTGCGCTACGGCGACCGCGTCGTCTCGACGCAGTTGCAGCTCGACGTTCCCGATCGCGCGTTCACCGCGGTGGTCGGCCCGAACGCGTGCGGCAAATCGACATTGCTGCGCGCGTTCGTCCGGCTGCTCCGTCCGTCCGACGGCGGCGTGACCTTCGACGGCCGCGAGGTCGGGGCGTATCCGGCCAAGGCGCTGGCCCGCGAACTCGGCTTCCTGCCGCAGGATCCGTCCGCGCCGGAGGACGTCCGCGTGCGGCAACTGGTCGCGCGCGGCCGGTTCCCGCACCAGTCGCTGCTGTCGTCGTGGTCGGAGGAGGACGAGACGGCGGTGGTCGGCGCGATGACCGCGGCCGGTGTCGCCGGGCTGTCCGACCGTCCGGTGCAGGAACTGTCCGGCGGGCAGCGGCAGCGGGTGTGGATCGCGGTGGTGCTCGCGCAGCGCACGCCGTACCTGCTGCTCGACGAGCCGACGTCGTTCCTCGACATCGCGCACCAGTACCAGGTGCTGGAGCTGCTGAAGCGGCTGCGCGACGAGGGCCGCACGGTGATCGCGGTGCTGCACGACATCAACCAGGCCTGCCGCTACGCCGACCACGTGGTCGCCATGCGCGACGGCCGGGTCGTCGCCGAGGGCGCGCCCGGCGACGTCGTGGACGCCGACTTGATCAAGGAAGTCTTCGACCTGCCGAGCGTCGTGGTGCCCGATCCGGTCACCGGGACGCCGATGGTCGTGCCGTCGCTCTGACCCCAGGAGACACCTGTTGAGCACCGCACTTGCCACCCTCGAGCTGACCAGCGCCCAGCTGGGCATCTGGAACGCGCAGCGGCTGGAACCGGATTCGCCTTACTACCTCGTCGGCGATGTCATCGAGATCTCCGGTGCACCGGTTGATGTCGCGGCGCTGGCCGAGGCGATCCGGGCGACCGCCGAGGAGGCCGAAAGCCTTCGCCTGCGGGTGCTCGACACTCCGGACGGCCCGCGGCAAACCGTGTCCGCCGAGCCGGTTCCGTTGCCGGAGATCGTTGACCTGCAAGGGGAACCGGATCCTCTGGCGGCCGCACACGCACGGGTCGCGGCGGAGCGGCAACGGGTGGCCGAGGCGTGTCGCGGCATGCTGGACCGGGCGTTGTTCTCGCACCTGATCCTCCGGCTTTCCGACACCGAAGTGTGGTTCACCCAGCTCGGCCACCACCTGGTGTTCGACGGGTACACCGCGGCGATGCTCGCCCGGCGCACGGCCGCCCGGTACACCGCCGCGGTGCGGGGCGAAGAGGTGCCGCCGTCGACGTTCGGCCGGTTCGCCGACCTGGTGGACGCCGACCGTGCGTACCAGATGAGCGAGCGGTTCACCAAGGACCGCGCGTACTGGTGCGATCGGTTCATGCCGATGCCGGAGCTGGCCGAGGACGCGAGCGCGGCCGGGCTGCCGGAAGCGACGTTCACCGCGCGCGCCGAACTCACCGCGGACGCGGTCGCCGGTCTTGCCGAGCTGGGGAAGCGTGCCGGGACGACCTGGGGTGACGCGCTGATCGCGTGTTACGCGGCGTTCCTGCACCGGGTGCTCGGGACGGCGGACGTCGTGTTCGCGGTGCCGTTGATGTGCCGGGTGGGGGCGGCGTTGCGCACTCCGGCGATGGCGGTGAACGTGCTGCCGTTGCGGGTCCGCGTGCAGCCGGGCGACCGTCCGGAGGAGCTGACCGCGCGAGTCGCGGAGGCGCTGCGGGAAATGCGGGCGCACCAGCGGTATCGGGGCGAGAATCTGCCGCAGGATCTGGCGGTGCCCGGCGCGGGTGCGTTGCTGCACGGACGTGGGATCAACCTCAAGGCGTTCGACCTGGAGCTGGTGTTCGGCGAGGCGCGCGGGACGATGCGGAACGTCGCGGGCGGGCCGCCCGAGGACATGGGGCTCAGCGTGCTGCCGACGACCGGCGGCGGGCTGCTGCTCGGGTTCGAGGTCGATGCGCGGTCGCAGGATCAGGCTGGCGTTGACGCGCAGCTCACGGCGTTGAAGGCGTTGATCTCCGCGTTCACTCGGGCGGACGCGCCGGTGGTCGGCGGGGTGGACCTGGTGCCGGACGTCGCTGCCTTGCTCGCCGAGTGGTCGACTCCCGCCGTTGCCGCGCCGGAGGTCCGTGAAGGGCTCCTTGAGGGAATCAGATTCCCTCAAGGAGCCCTTCACGGACAGACCGCGCTGGTCTGCGGCGACGAGCGGCTCACCGGCGACGAAGTGCTGGACCGGGTGCACCGGCTGGCGCGGGCGTTGCGGGCGCGTGGCATCGGGGCGGACGACGTGGTGGCGCTGGCGTTGCCCCGGTCGGTTGATCTGGTCGTGGCGCTGCTGGCGGTTCTCGACGCCGGTGCGGCGTTCCTGCCGCTGGACCTGGCGCATCCGGCGGAACGGTTGCGCTCGCTGGTCGCCGAGGTGACCCCGAAGCTCGCCATCACGGACTCCGATCTGCTGCCGGGAGTGCCGCAGCTTCGGTTGGACGAGCCGTTGGTACAGACCGAGATCGACGGGTATTCGGCGGCGGAGCTGTCCGATGTGGACCGCCATCCGGAACATCTCGCGTACGTCATCTTCACCTCGGGCTCCACGGGACAGCCCAAGGGGGTGCTGGTCCGGTCCGGTGGGCTGGAGACGTTGCTGCGGAACCATCGCGCGACCACGGTCGCCGAGACCGCGCAGGGGCGGCGGCTTCGCGTTGCGCACACGTATTCGTTCGCCTTCGACTCGGCGATCGAGCAGCTGCTGTGGATGCTGTGCGGGCACGAATTGCACGTCTACGACACGGAAACCGCGCGCGACGTCGACGCGTTGCACGCCGCTTTCCTGCGCGACCGGATCGACGTCATCGACACGACGCCGTCGATGGCCGCGCCGTTGCTGGACGCGGGTTCGCTCGATCCGGCGTTGCTGGTGCTCGGCGGCGAGGCGACGCCGCCGGCGTTGTGGCAGCGGGTCGCGTCGTCCGGCATCCGGGCGCGCAACATCTACGGCCCGACCGAGGCCACTGTGGACGGTGCCAGCGCGCCGATCACCGGAGCCGAACCGGTGATCGGGTTCGCGGTGCCGGGCACGAGGGCGTACGTGCTCGACGCCGCGCTGCGGCCGGTGCTGCCGGGCAGTCGCGGGGAGTTGTACCTCGCCGGGCCGCATCTGGCTCGCGGTTACCTCGGCCGTCCGGGCGGGACGGCGGAGCGGTTCGTCGCCGATCCGTTCGGGCCGCCGGGGGAGCGGATGTACCGCACCGGCGACGTCGTGCGCTGGCTGCCGGGGCGCGGTCTGGAGTACCTGGGGCGGCGTGACGGCCAGGTCAAGATTCGCGGCCACCGCGTGGAATTGGGCGAGGTCGAGGGCGCGCTGGGTGCGGTGCCGGGCGTGCGGGCTGCTGCGGCCGCGGTGCGCGGGCCGCGGTTGATCGGGTACGTCGTCGGTGCTGGGCTCGTAGCGGAGGACGTTCGCGCGACGCTCGCGCAGCGGCTGCCGGAAGCGATGGTCCCGGCGGCGGTCGTGGTGCTGGACGAACTTCCGGTGACCGGCAACGGAAAACTCGACCGGGCCGCGCTGCCTGCCCCGGCAGTGGCAGACGGCGGACGCGAGCCGCAAACCGAGCGGGAACGGTTGCTGTGCGCCGCGATCGCCGAGGTGATCGGTGTGGAGCGGGTCGCGGTCGACGATGACTTCTTCGCACTCGGCGGCGACAGCATCACGGCGATCAGCGTGAGCAGCCGGTTGCGGGCGCACGGGCTCGACCTCCGTCCGCGGGATTTGCTGGCGCGGCGCAGTTTCGCGGCCTTGGCGGCGGCGAGCCGGGATCTGTCCGAACCGGACAGCGAGCCGGACGAGCCGATCGGCGAGGTTCCGGCGCCGCCGATCGTGCGGACGTTGTTCGACCTGAATCCGAATCTGGACGCGATCGTCGGCTATGCACAGTGGACAGCGCTCCGGGTGGACGGTCCCGTGCCCGGGCTGCGCGAAGGCGTTCAGGCGATTCTGGATCACCATGACGTGCTGCGGCTTCGCGTCGAATCCGATGGCTCGTTGGTGATCCGGCCGCGGGGAGCAGTCGCGGCGTCGGTCAGCGAGGAGACGGGGAATCCCGCTGAAGTGGCGGAGCGGCTGGCGTCCGAATTGGACCCGCGCGCCGGGGAGATGCTGCGGGTCGCGCTGGTGGGGGACCAGCTGGTGATCGTCGTGCACCATCTGGCGATCGACGGGGTTTCGTGGCGGATTCTGCTGCCTGACCTGCAAACGGCGTGCGAGGGCGGGGTTCTGGAGCCTGTGCGCACTTCCTGGCGACGTCATGCGCTGGCGCTCGCCGAACAGGGCGCGAGCGGTGCTCGGCGCGGGGAACTGGAGTACTGGCGGTCGGCGCGAAAGAGTAAGCTCGACCCGAGGCGCGACACCGTTGCCACCGCGCATCGTTCGGTCACCGTCGCGAGCGAAGAGGAAAGCACGGCGATCCTCACGACGCTGCCCGCGGCCTATCGCGCAGGAGTCGACGAGGTGCTGCTCGCCGCGCTCGTGCTAACGCTGCGCGGCGACGAAGACGCGTTGACCGTCACGATGGAGGGCCACGGCCGCGAAGGACTCGACCTCGCTCGCACCGTAGGCTGGTTCACCGCCGAATACCCAGTCCACATTGAACTGTCCGGTGTGGACACGCTCGACCGGCTGTTGCGCGCGGTCAAGGAAGCGCGTCGTGCGGTGCCGGACGGCGGGATCGGCTTCGGCGTTCTCCGGTACCTCGACCCCAGCGCGGAGTTCGCGCCGGAAATGCCGGACGTTCTGCTCAATTATCTCGGCCGGTTCACCCCGCTGTCCGGCGGCTGGCAGCTGCCGGACGAGGATCCGTTCGCCGTGATCGAACCGCCCGCGAAGGCGTTGGAGCAGATCCTCGCGCTGAACTGCTTCGTCCGTGAGGACAGCGTGCCGCGGATCGCCGTCGAATGGACCGCCGCCAGCCGGGTCCTGCCGCCGGAAGAGGTAGAACGCCTCCAGGAAGCATGGGACGCGGCACTCGCCGCGCTCGCCAAGCATGCGCGGGAGGCCACCGGCGGCCTCACGCCGTCGGACCTTCCGCTGGTCACGCTCGCTCAGGACGACATCGACACCCTCGAACAGCAGGGCCCGCTCGCCGACGTCCTGCCCGCGACGCCGTTGCAGGCCGGGCTTTCGTTCCACACGCTGACGCGCGGCGGTCCGGACGTCTACACCGTGCAGGCGGTCACCCGGCTCGAAGGGCAGCTCGATCCGGACCGGATGCGAGCCGCAGCCGGGGAACTGCTGCGGCGGCACCCGGCGCTGCGCGTCCACCTGCACACGACGGCGGCGGGCGAGGTCGTGCAGGTCGTGCCTGCCGAAGTGCACCTGGACTGGCGGCACGTCGAGCACCCGGAGAAGGCCGGCGACGAATGCGCGGCCGAGCTGGCCCGGCCGTTCGACCCGGCGGTGCCGCCGCTGATCCGGTTCCTGCTGCTCACCCTCGGCCCGGCCGAACACCGGCTGGTCCTGACGATCCATCACGCGCTGCTCGACGGTTGGTCGATGCCGCTCGTCGGCCGCGCCCTGCTGGCCACCTACGCCGAGCTGGGCGGCGGACCGGCCGCTCCGGTCGCGCCGTCTCTCACGGAGTACCACCGGGTGCTGGCCGCCCGCGACTACGACGCGGCCGTCGAGGCCTGGCAGACCGCTTTGGCTGGCCTGGAAGAAGGAACCAGGCTCGCGCCCGCGACCACGGAGTCCACTTCGGACCGTCCACAGCGGATCTGGGTGGGGCTTGGCGCGGAGTTCAGCGAACAGCTGCGCGTCTTCGCCCGCGAGCGCGGGGTGACGTCGACGGCGGTGTTCCAGACCGCGTGGGGCGTTCTGCTGGCGCGGCTCACCGGACGCCAGGACGTGGTGTTCGGCTGCCCGGTGTCGGGCCGTCCGTCCGACGTTCCCGGCGTGGAGGCGATGATCGGCCAGCTCGGCACGACCATCCCGGTGCGCGTGACGTT
Source organism: Amycolatopsis sp. NPDC059235 (assembly GCF_042754125.1). Taxonomy (NCBI): domain Bacteria; kingdom Bacillati; phylum Actinomycetota; class Actinomycetes; order Pseudonocardiales; family Pseudonocardiaceae; genus Amycolatopsis; species Amycolatopsis sp. NPDC059235. The sequence goes on along the minus strand of NZ_JBHZAG010000006.1, from coordinate 87,665 downwards.
CGCACCGTCCGATCCGGCCGCGGAGTTGCTGGCGCGCGTGCAGGACGAGAACGCGCGGCTCACCGACCACCATCACCTCGGCCTGCCGGACATCCAGCGCGCGGCGGGCGTCGGCGACCTGTTCGACACGATGCTGGTGATGGAGAACTTCCCGCTCTCCAGCCGGGAACGCGAGCCGCTCGCGCCGGGGCTGGATCTCGCGGGCGTCGACATCACCGACGCGACGCATTACCCGCTCACCGTGATCGTGCTGCCGGGCGACGAGATCGCGATCGGCCTCGGCTATCAGCCGAACTCCTTCGACGAGCCGACGGTGGAGGCATACGGCCGCTGGCTGACGACGCTGCTGCACGAGATCGTGGCCGACCCGCAGCAACCGGTCGCGCGGCTGCGTTCTCTTGGCACGGAAGAGGAAGCAGCTCTGCTCCAGCAAGGAACCGGTCCGGAACCCAGGCGGGAAGCCGGTACCTGTCTGGCGGAATTCGCCCGCTGGGTGCGGGAAACGCCGGACGCCGAAGCCGTGGTGTGCCGGGATCGCCGCCTGACCTACGCGGAACTGGACCGGAAAGCGAACCAGCTCGCGCACGCGTTGCACGCGGCCGGGGTGCGGGAACAGGACCCGGTCGCGGTGCTGCTGGAGCGGGACATCGACCTGGTCGTCGCGCTGTTCGGCGTGCTCAAGGCCGGTGCGGTGCACGTGCCGATGGACCCCGCGTATCCCGCGGAACGCTTGGCGCATCTGGTAAAAGACAGCGCGCCTGCCGCAGTGGTGTCCACTTCGGATCCTGGCTTCGGCATTCCGGTGATTGACCCGGTTGTCCCGAATGGACTGTCCACTTGGGATGAGGCGGTCCCGTCGCCGGATTCGCTGGCGTACGTGATCTACACCTCCGGTACCACCGGAAAACCCAAGGGCGTCGCGATCACCCACCGCGGCCTTCCGAGCCTGGTCGCGCTGCAGGAGGACATCGTCGGCATCCGGCACGGCGAGCGGTACCTGCACTTCGCGTCCACGAGTTTCGACGTGTCGTACTGGCAGTTCTTCCTGCCGCTGCTGTCCGGCGGCACCTCGGTGATCGCGCCGGAGGAGGTCCGCGGATCCGGCGACGACCTGCTCGCCTACGCCGCCGAACACCGCGTCACCGGACTGAACCTGCTGCCGTCGTTCCTGTCCGCGATGCCGGACGACGCGACGGTGGACCCGGAGGTGTTCTTCGTGGTCGGCGCCGAACGGCTCGACCCGGAGCTGGCGCACCGCTGGGGCGGCAGGCGGGCGCTGTTCAACGCCTACGGCCCGACCGAGGTCACGATCAACTCCGTCACCTGGGTGTACTCCGCCGACGATCCCGGGCCGCTGCCGATCGGCAGGCCGGACCCGCAGGTGCGGGCGTATGTGCTGGACGCGGGGCTGCGGCCGGTCGGGACCGGCGTCACCGGCGAGCTGTATCTGGCCGGGCCGAAGCTCGCGCGCGGCTACGTGAACCGGCCGGGGCAGACCGCGGAGCGGTTCGTGGCCGATCCGTTCGGCGCGCCCGGCGACCGGATGTACCGCACCGGCGACCTCGTGCGCTGGCGGCCGGACGGGCAGTTGGTCTTCCTCCGCCGCGCGGACCACCAGGTGAAACTGCGCGGGTTCCGGATCGAACCGGGCGAGATCGAATCGGCGCTGGCGCGGCATCCGGATGTGCGGGCCGCGGTCGTGCTCGTGCGCGAGGACCGGCCGGGGGACCGGCGGCTGGTCGGCTACGTCGTGCCGGTCGACGGCGCGGACCCGGATCCGGCCGCGCTGCGCGAATACCTGGCCGCCGAACTGCCCGCGCACATGGTGCCGTCGGCGGTGCTTTCGCTGGAGCGGTTGCCGCTCGGGCCTAGCGGCAAGCTCGACCGGGCCGCGCTGCCCGCGCCTGGACCGCGCAATGTCGCTGCGGCTCGGCAACCGGCGACCGAGGCGGAAACCGTGCTGCTGCAGGTGGTTCGGGAGTTGCTCGGTCCGGACGTCACGATCGACGACGGGTTCCTCGACGCCGGCGGCGACAGCATCGCGTCGCTCCGGCTGGTCGCGCGTGCCCGGCGGGAGGGCCTGCACCTGACCGCGCGGGACGTCTTCGAAGGCGGCACGATCGCCGGGATCGCGGCCCGCTGCAGCGACAAGACCGGCGTGGTGTCGCCGGATCTCACGCCCGCAGTCGGGGACGCGCCGCTGACGCCCGTCATGCGTGACCTGCTGGAACGCGCGGGCTCGGACGCGGACGGGTTCTGCCAGTGGGTCGAGGTCTGCGTGCCGTCCGGTGGCGATGTGCCGAAGTGGCGGGCGGCGCTGGACGCGGTGCTCGAACGGCACGATGTGCTGCGTTCGCACTTGGCCGGCGAGGCGCTGCGCGTTCCGGAACCGGGCACGGTGACCGGCGCGGACGTGCTGATGGTCGTCCCGGCGGGCGAGGACGCGGATCTGCGGGCGTTGCTGGACGACCAGATCGCGGCTGTCCGGTCCACAATGGACCCTCGGACCGGACCGATGCTGCGTGCGGTGTGGGTGGATGCCGGACCGGCGCGTCCGGGGCGGCTAGCGCTGGTCGCGCACCATCTCGTCGTGGACGCGGTGTCGTGGCGGATTCTTCTCGACGACCTTGAGCAGGCGTACCTCGGCCACCAGCTGCCGGATCGCGGGCCGTCGTTCCTCGGCTGGGCACGCACGTTGGTCGCGGCCAAGTCCGCTCGGGAAGTGGAAAGCCCGCACTGGCAACGGGTTTCGGCTTCCGCCCGGGCGGTGAGCGGAACTGCGCGGCACCAGGAGATCGAGGTGTCGGCGGAGATCACGCAGGCGGTGCTGACGACGCTGCCGGGCGCGTACCGGACCGGTCCGGACACCGTGCTGCTCACTGCTTTCGCGCGGGCTTACCAGGCCTGGCGCGGTTCGGAATTGCTCGTCGCGCTGGAGAGCCACGGCCGTCCGGACCACACGCCGGACTTCACCGGAGCGGTCGACCTGTCCCGGACGGTCGGCTGGTTCACCGCGATGTACCCGGCGCGGATCACCCCGCCAGCGGGGGAGACGGCGATTGCCGCGATCCGCGATCAACTCCGCGCCGCCGGCGACGGGCTCGGGTTCGGCATTCTTGGCGGAACGTCGACCGGCGCGGACGTCAGCTGGAACTACCTCGGCCGATTCGAGGCGGCACCGCAGGAGGAGACGCCGTGGCAGCGTCCGCCGGACGCCGATCCGCTCGGTTCCGCCGGCGGACCGCTCGGGCACGCGCTGATGGTGAACGCGATGGTGCGCGACGACCGGCTCGCGGTGCGATTCACCTGGCCGTCCTCGGAGTTCAGCGCGGACGAGGTCGCGGCTTTGGGCGCGGCGTTCCAGGAGGAACTCGCGGCGCTGGCCGCCGCGGTACCGGTTGGCGAGCTGTTGCCGTTGACGCCGCTGCAGGAGCTGATCCTGCGCGAATCGCGGGCCGCGGACGAGGATCCGTACCCGGTGCAGGCAGCGTTCTCGCTGGCCGGAGCGCTGGATGTACCCGCTTTGGAGGCGGCGGCGAACGCGTTGGTGCGGCGGCATCCGAACCTGGGCGCGGTTTTCCCGGACGGGCACGAGGTGCAGGTGCTGCCGACGGAGCCACAGGTCGGTTTCCGGGTGCGCTCGGTCGAGGATGACGTCGAACGGTTGCTCGCCGAAGATCTCGCCGAGCCGTTCGATCTCGCCAGCGGGCCGCTGCTGCGGGTCACCGTGCTCCGGCACGGCCCGGACCGGCACGAACTTGTGCTCACCAGCCATCACCTGCTGTCGGACGGCTGGTCGGCACCGCGGATTCTGGCTGAGTTGTTCGCCGGGTACTCGGGCGAGTCGCTGCCGGAGGTGGTGCCGGTGTCGCGGTACACGCGGTGGCTCGCGGCGCGGGACCATGCGGTCAGCGGGCACGCGTGGCGAGCGGAACTGGCGGGTCTGCCGCCGCGGGAACTCCTGAGTGGACGGTCTGCGGCAGCCGAGCCGGAACTGTTCACTGTGGACGCCGACCTGGTTGCCGCCTTGACTCGGGCCGGTGCCGAACACGGGATCACAGCGGGGACTTTGCTGCAGGGTGCGTGGGCGGCCGTGCTCGCCGCGCGCGCTGGGGTGGCCGATGTCGCGTTCGGGGCGATGGTTTCCGGCCGTACGTCCGAAGTGGACGGTGTCGAGGAGATCCTCGGACTGCTCGCCAACACCGTTCCAGTACGAGTTCGGTTCACCGGCACGGTGGCGGAGACCCTCGCGCAAACCCAATCCCGGCAACAGGAATTGCTGGCGCATCAGCACGTCGGCCTGGCGGAGCTGTGCGCGCTGACTGGCCAGGACCGGTTGTTCGACAGCCTCGTCGTGTTCGAGAACTACCCGGTGGACCCGGCGAAATTGCGCGAACCGGCACCCGGGCTGACGATCACCGGGACCCGCTTCCGCGAACGCACGCACTATCCGATGACGGTGACCGTCGTTCCCGAACTCGCGGGAGGCTGGTCCGGCGTATTCGGTTACCAGGCCGGGATTCTGTCGGCCGCCGAAGCCCGGTCGCTGGTAGCGGACCTGCTGCGCTTCCTGGCCGAGCTCCCCTCGCGGCTGGACGAGGACGCGGGCGAGTGGCTGCGGTGAACCTGTGGCGGACCGCGTTCGTGCTCGTGCTGGGCACGTTCATGGCGACCCTCGACAGCACGATCGTCTCGGTCGGAGTTGAGACGCTGGCGCAGCGGTTCGACGCGTCCGTCACCGAGGTCCAGTGGGTCACCACGGCGTATCTGCTCGCGGTGGTGGCCGCGGTGCCCGCGTCCGGTTGGCTCGCGGCGCGGTTCGGCGGGCGGCGGACGTGGCTGACCGCGGTGGTCGTGTTCGTGCTCGCGTCGCTGTTGTGCGGGCTCGCGAGTTCGCTGCCGATGCTGGTGGCGTTTCGGGTGCTGCAAGGGCTGGCCGGTGGTTTGCTGCCGCCGACCGGGCAGGCGTTGCTGGCGCGCGCGGCCGGGCCGGAGCGGATCGGACGGCTGATCAGCGTCGTCGGGGTGGTGCCGTTGCTGTCGCCGGTGCTGGGTCCGCTGGCGAGCGGGGCGATCCTCAACGTCGCGGACTGGCCGTGGCTGTTCTACGTCAACCTGCCGGTCGGAGTCGTCGCGGTGCTGCTCGGGCTCCGGTACGTCGCCGCGGATGCGCCGACTGATCCGCGCGAGCCGTTCGATTTCCGCGGCGCGGCTTTGCTTTCCCCTGGACTGGCTGCGGTCGTGTTCGGTCTGACCGGGTTCTCCGACGGATATTCGAAGCTGCTTTCCTCGGCGGCGGTCGTGGCGGGGTTGCTGATGCTGGCGGCGTTTGTCCGGCACGGATTGCGGGTGCGAGCGCCGTTGCTGGATCCGCGATTGTTCACCCGGCCGCCGTTCGGCGCTGCCGCGTTGGCGTTGGTCGTGCTGGGTGCGTCGGTGTTCGGGACGATGTTCCTGCTCCCGTTGTATTTGCGGCGCGGTGCCGGGCTGGACGCGTGGGCCACCGGATTGCTGCTGGTGCCGCAGGGAATCGGCGCTGCGGCGGGATCGGTTCTGGTGCAACGCATTGTGGACCGGGCGGCTCCGCGGACGCTGGTGTTGTCCGGGATCGGCCTGGTCGCGCTGGGCACGGCGGCGTTCACCCAGCTGAGTCCGGAACTTCCGGATGTCGTGTTGGTCATTTCTTTGTTGCTGCGCGGATTCGGGGCGGCGATGATCAGTGCGCCGGTGCTCGCGTTGGTGTACCGCAGTCTTGAGAAGACGCAGCTGCCGAAAGCGGCCGGTGCGCTGAATCTGCTGAACACATTGGGCGGTTCGGTCGGGACCGCTGTTCTCGCGCTGGTGTTGCAAAACCGTTTGGCCGCACGAGGTGTCGACGTCGCGGCGGCCTTCGCGGACACGTTCTGGTGGGTGCTCGGACTGGTCGTGGCGGCGGCTGCCGGGGCGGCGAAGCTGCCTAAGGAAAGGAGCCGGTAGATGCAGGACACATTGCCCAGCCCGGTGGAGGTGACCGCCGGGGTCGCGCCGGACATCGCGCGGCACCGCGAAACGGTCTCGGCGGTGCTGGCCCGGCGCGATCCGCGGTTGCTGGTGATCGTGGGCCCGTGCTCGGTGCACGATCCGGAGGCAGCGCTGGAATACGCCGGGTTGCTGGCCGGCGCGGCGGCCCGGCACGCGGACGACCTCGTGGTGGTTTTGCGGGCGTACTTGGAGAAACCGCGGTCGGTGACCGGCTGGACCGGGTTCCTCCCGGACCCGACCCTGGACGGCAAAGGCGATCTCGCCGCCGGCGTCCGGCTGGGCCGGCAGTTCCTGCTCGACGCGGCGGCGACCGGGCTGCCGCTGGCGTACGAGTTCGTGGATCCGGTGCTGGCGCCGTATGTCGCGGATACGGTGAGCTGGGGTGCGATCGGGGCGCGGACGGTGGCCAGCCAGCCGCACCGGCAGCTGGCGTCGTGGCTGCCGATGCCGGTGGGGATGAAGAATTGCGTGTCCGGACGGCTGGGGCCCGCGGTGGACGCGATTCGCGCGGCCGGGGCGGCGCACGCGTTTCCGGGGCTGGGCGTGGACGGGCGGATGAAAACCCTGCGCAGCAGCGGGAATCCGGACGCGCACCTGGTGCTGCGCGGCGGTCCGGCGCCGAATTACGACGCGGCGTCGGTCGCCGAGGCGATGGCGATCTTGGGAGAGGCCGGGCTGCCGCGAAGAACCGTGGTCGATGCCGCGCACGGGAACAGCGGGAAGGACCACAACCGGCAGCCAGGCGTGGTCGCCGACGTGGCGGGGCAGATTCGCGACGGGGCGGCGATCGCCGGGGTGATGATCGAGTCGTATCTGCGGGACGGGGCCCAGGATCCGGAGCGAGTGCCCGCTGATCCGGCGGTGAGCCGGACGGATCCCTGCCTCGGATGGGAGCGGACTGTTCCGTTGCTGGAGTCGCTGGCTCTGGCCAGCCGGGCGCGTCGTGAGAAGGCCGTGAGGGGAACCCTGAGGGACTCTGAGTCCCTGAAGGTGGCCCTCACGGACGGCTAAGGCAGCAGGTTGGCGCGGCGCGCGGCGTTGACCGCTTGGAGGCGGGTCTTCGCGTCCAGCTTCCGCATCGCGTTGCGCAGATAGCTCTTCACCGTTTCCGCGCCCAGCCCGAGCGCCTCGGCGATGTCCGCGTTCGTTTGCCCGGCCGCGGCTCCGGCCAGGACGTCCAGCTCGCGTGCGGACAGCGTCGGCTGCGGCCCTTCCGGAGTGCCGCCGGCGAGCGAGCGGCAGACGGCGTCGAGACGATCGCGCAACTCCGGATCGTCGAGGGAAGCGACGATGCGACGGAGCTCGGCATGGCTGTCCCGGACCGTTTCGCGATCGGCCGGTTCGCCGGACCCGACGTCCGGGACCGGGGCGAGCAGTTCCAGCCGGCGCCGCACCTCGGCGCGGATCGCCAGCTCCTGCTCCAGGTCACGGGCCACTTCGACCATCGCGGTGACCGAGCGGTCGCCGAAGCGGACGTGTTCGCGGACCGCCCCGTAGAGGACCGCTCGGACGGTGCGGGACACGATCACCGGCACCGCCATCACCGAGCGCACGCCCTCGGCCTGCACGGCGCGGTCGAAGTGGTGGCTGATCGCTTCGCTGGTGTAGTAGTCCGGCAGCACCACCGGTTTCCGCACGCCGATCGCGCGCCCGCCCAAGCCCTTGCCCTCCGCGACGACCAGGCCGAGCAGCGACGTCGTCGAGTTCCCGACCAGCTCGGTCATCCGCAGCCGTCGACCGTCGGCGACCACGCCGCCGAAGGACAGCGGGACCTGCGCGGCTGCGCGCAGCCGCACCAGCGCGCGACGGACCTCCGCGACGTCCTCGGCCGGGCCGGGATCGGTGACGGGCATCGGGGCGTCACCCCTTTTCGGGGGTAGTGGGCCTGCTGACGTGCGGTGATAGTACCGCCGACACCGGCCAACGACGACCGTGGAGCACGCTGTGAGCCCTGAGCGGACCACCTTCGACCTGCTGCAGACCTACGCCGCGCCGGACGCGGACGCGACGCATTTGCTGTGCGGACGCCATCCCGCCGACGCCGTCGCGTTCACCCTCGTCGAGGCCGATCTCAGCAGCCGCGACCTCACGTACGGCCAGCTCGAGGCCGCTTCCGCCCGGTTCGCCGCCGCGCTGGCCGCGCACGGCGTGCGTCCCGGCGACCGGGTCGCGACGCTCATGGGCAAGTCCGCCGAACTGGTCACCGCGCTGCTCGCGATCTGGCGGCTCGGCGCGGTCCATGTGCCGTTGTTCACCGCGTTCGCGCCGCCCGCGATCGCCCAGCGGATCGTCGGCAACGGAACCCGCGTGGTCGTCGTCGACGCAGGTCAGCGCGCCAAGCTCGACCCCGGCGAGGACCTGCCCGCCGACCCGTTGCGGATCGTCGTGACGACCGGCGAGGCGTCCGGCGGCGATCTGTCCTTCGCCGCGCTGCTGGACGAGCCGCACCCGCTGCCCGACCCGGTCGCGGTCGGCGGTGACGGCACGCTGGTCGAGATCTTCACCTCCGGCACGACCGGCACCCCGAAGGCCGTGCCGGTGCCGCTGCGCGGGCTCGCCGGAATCCACTCCTACCAGCAGTTCTGCCTCGACCAGACGGACGAGGACGTCTTCTGGAACGCAGCCGACCCCGGCTGGGCGTACGGGCTGTACTTCGCCTTGCTCGGCCCGCTCGCGACCGGACGGCGCAGCCTGCTGCTGCACGCCGGCTTCAGCCCCGAACTGACCTGGCAGGTGCTCGAGCGCTTCGGCGTCACCAACTTCACCGCCGGCCCCACGGTGTACCGCGCGCTGCGCAGCTCGGGCCTGCCGGTGCCGGCCGGGCTGCGGCTGCGGCACTGCTCGTCGGCGGGGGAGCCGCTGACGCCGGACGTCGTGACCTGGGCCGAGGAGGCGCTCGGCTGCCCCGTGCGCGACCACTACGGCCAGACCGAAACCGGCATGGTCGTCGGCAACGCCTGGCATCCGGCCCTGATCGCGCCGGTCAAGACGGGGTCGATGGGACGGCCGCTGCCCGGGTTCGCCGTCGAGGTGCTGAAGGCGGGCAGCGACGAGATCGCGGAGGCAGGCGAAACCGGCCGCGTCGCGATCGACGTGTCCGCCAGCCCGCTGATGCCGTTCTCCGGCTACCGCGACGCCCCCGAGCGGACCGCGGAACGCTTCAGCGCCGACGGCCGCTGGTACTACACCGGCGACATCGCCGCCCGCGACCGCGACGGTTACCTCACCTTCGGTTCCCGCGACGACGACGTCATTCTCATGGCGGGCTACCGGATCGGCCCGTTCGAGGTGGAAAGCGCGCTGACACAGCACGAGGCCGTCGCGGAGGCCGCGGTGATCGGCGCGCCGGACGAATTGCGCGGCGAGCTGGTGGTGGCCTACGTCGTGCTGAACCCGGGCGTCGACGGGTCGGACGAGCTGGTCGACGAGCTGAAGCAGACGGTCAAAACCCGCCTGGCCGCACACGTTTACCCGCGGCGGATCCATTTCGTGGCGGAACTGCCGAAGACGCCGAGCGGCAAGATCCAGCGTTTCGCGTTGCGGGGCCGGGAGCTGAGCACGGTTTCGAGCTGAGTTTTCGGTCCGCTGGTGCCACACTGGCCCGATGCCGCCTGATCTGCACGGCCGGGTCGCCCTCGTCGCGGGGGCGACCCGCGGTGCCGGGCGGGGCATCGCCGCCGCGCTCGGCGAGGCCGGGGCGACCGTGATCTGCACTGGACGCAGCAGCCGTCTCGGACTTCGGCGTTCGGACTACAACAGGCCGGAGACGGTCGAGGAGACCGCTTCGCTGGTATCCCGGCTCGGCGGGGTCGGCGTTCCGGTGGTCGCGGACCATCTGGACCACGACGATGTCCGCCGGCTGGCCTCGTTCGTCTCGTCCGAATACGGTCGGCTTCACTTGCTGGTCAACGATATCTGGGGCGCCGAGCGGCTCAAGGGCGGTCCGGCGGACTGGAATACGCCGGTGTGGGAACACGACCTCGACGCGGGGTTGCGGATTCTGCGGCTCGGTGTGGAGACACATCTGGTGACGTCGCATTTCCTGCTGCCGCTGCTGATCCGCGAGCCTGGCGGGTTGGTGGTCGAGGTTACCGACGGGACCTTGGCGCACAATGCTTCGCGCTATCGGATTTCGGTTTTTTACGACCTGGCCAAGGCTTCGGTGAATCGGCTGGCGTTTTCGCAGGGGCATGAGCTGGCTGCTTACGGAGCCGCGGCGGTCGCGGTGACGCCGGGGTGGCTGCGGTCGGAGATGATGCTCGAGGCTTACGGGGTCAGTGAGGAAAACTGGCGTTCGGCCTTGGAGAGCGGGGCTCCGCCCGGGTTTGCCGAGTCGGAATCGCCGCGGTACGTGGGCCGCGGGGTGGCCGCGATGGCGGCGGACCCGGGGCGGGATCGGTGGAATCAGCGGTCGGTGAGTTCGGCGGAGCTGGCGCGGGAGTACGGGGTGACGGACTTGGACGGGCGGCAGCCGGACAGCTGGAGCTAGCGATATCCCTCGTTCGGGATCCACCCCCGTCGTTCGCCGGCGTAGGTGGACGGGACTCGGAAGATCGGTTTTTCGTAGCCGAGATCCATGCGGAGGATGTTGTCCGCGCCAGTGAGAACCTCCCAGACGACCTCGACCATTCCGCCTGTTCGCTCGTTCCACCCGAACGTGCCGCGGTCCCAGAAGACCACCGGCCAGTGGTTCGGGTCTTCGGAGTTGGCCCAGGGGAGGAGGCCGCCGGGTTCGGGGAACAGTCGGTAGTCCGTGCCTTCGAGGAAATTCCCCCAAGGGGAATCGAAGGACTCGAGCACGCCGTGGACGTTGTCGCGGACGAATTCGGCCAGGTCGATGCGGGCGTCGATGGGATTGGCGAAGTTGACGGCACTGCGGAAGCAGCCTGACGGGAACTTGGCCATCAGCGCCTTGTAATCGTCGGGGAAGCGGATGCCGACGGCCTGTTCGACGTCAGCCCAGTCCCGGCCTCGGCGGATTCCTCCGGTCCATCCGGTGATTTCGACGATCTCCTCGATCGGTTGGCTCACCTGCGCATCCTACCGAAATACGATCACCGGCAGGATTGCGTCGAACGGAGCAATCAACCCTCAAGCTGAGGCAGCCGACGCACCGCCGCCGCGTATTCCTCTGTAATCCGCGAGACGATCTCCGCTGCCGGAAGGATTTCGCTAATCAGCCCGGCCGACTGACCGGCCTCCACCTTCCCCGCGGCGACATCACCGTGCAGAGCGGCGTCCTTCAGCGACGAAGCCTGAAAAACCTTCCGCCGCAAAGACTCCTCAGCACCCGAGGCTTCCAGTTCCGTCATCTGCGCGGTGAAATCGTTCGACAGCGCGCGGATCACGCCCAAACCTCGGCCCACCGTCCGGGTGTCGTCGACGCCGGCGGCCAGCACTGCCTCCTGATAAGACCGATGCACAGTCGCCTCGGAGCTCGCCAGGAATCGGGTCCCGAACTGGGCCGCGCCCGCGCCAAGGGCCAGCATCGCGGCCAATCCGGCGCCGTCGGCGACCCCGCCGGAGGCGATGACCGGGATCGACGGCGCTGCGGAAACCACGGCACGCACCAAAACCTGCGTGGTGACCATGCCGGGCGGCGGATGTCCGCCGGCCTCGGCGCCGACTACCACCAAACCGTCGACGCCGGCGGCGGAAGCCTTCAAAGCATGCGAGACTCCGGCGACGACGTGCAGGCACCGGGTCCCGACGGCGTGGAACCGGTCCAAATACCGTCGCGGGCCGCCTTGGGAGGCGATCAGCACGGGAGGGCGGCGCGAGAGCAGGAGGTCGATGACCTCGTCCGCGCCGGCACGGTAGAGGGGCAGGTTCACGGCCCACGGGCGGTCGGTCCCGGCGGCCATTTCGTCCAGAACCCGGGACAGGTCGGGCAGGCGCATCGGGCCCGCGGCGACCACGCCGAGGCCGCCGGAATTGCTGACGGCCAAAGGTAAAGCCGAGGAAGACGAAGCCCACGACATTCCGGCTTGGATGATCGGCAGGTCCAGGCCCAGCAAGGCGGTGACCGAAGTACGCAGCCGCGTCATGAGTTCTCCAGCAAAGCTCGGGCATAGCGAGCCAGTTGGTTCTTTTGCACCTTGGCGCTGGCGGTCATGCCGATCGCCTCGAAACCGTCCACAATGCGCAGATGTCGGGGGACTTTGAACCCAGCCAACCGTTCTTTCGCCCACAAGAGCAGGTCTTCTTCCGAAATGCCCGGCGATGTCAGCACGACAAAGGCGAACGGCACTTCGATCAAACGCTCGTCGGGGACTCCGACGACAGCGGCCTGGCGGACGGCGGGGTGGCGGTGCAGCACGTCTTCCACATCCGCGGGGGCCACGTTTTCCCCGCCGACCCGGATGATTTCCTTGGTGCGGCCGGTGAAATGGAACCGGCCGGAATCGTCGAGAAGGCCGACGTCCCCGGTGGACAGCCAACCCTCGGCGTCGACGGTCTCGGCGGTGCGGACGGGGTCGTCCAGGTAGCCTTGCATGACGTTCCAGCCGCGCACCAGTACCGAGCCGGGTTCGCCGGGGGCGCAGTCGTGGGTGTCGTCCAGGGAACGGATGCGGATTTCCACGCCGGGTTCGGGCGCCATGGCGCCGGAGGCGCGGATTTCTTCGGGTTCCCACCAGGCGGATTGGGCGACGTTGGGGGAGGCTTCGGAAAGTCCGTACCCGGCAACGCATTCGCGGGCGCCTAGTTCGTCGATCACCCGGCGCACGACGGTCGGCGACGCGGCGACCCACGCGCCGCGCAGGGAAAGGCGGCGGTGCGGACGATCGGGGTGGTTGAGCAGGAGCAGCGCGATCGTGTCGTTTCCGGAGAAGTGCGTGCAGCGCTCAGCTTCCAACAGCCGCAACGCTTCTGCTGGTTCGAACTTCGGCATCGTCACCAAGGTGGTGGCGTGTTGCAGGGAGGACAGCACAGACAGCGTGCTTCCGGCGACGTGGAAGAACGGGCGCGCCGAGTGGAATCGGTCGCCGGGGCGCAAACCCAGGCGGGCACCGGAAAAGAAGGCGTCGGCGCACATGCTTCGGTGGGTCAGGAGAACGCCCTTGGGACGCGACGTCGTGCCGGAGGTGTATTGCACGAGAAGGAGATCGTCCGGGGTGGCAACGGGTTCGGCAGGAGAACCGGCGGCCAGGAAATCGGTCCAGCTGTCTTGGCCCAGGATGATGATCCGCTTCAAAGAAGGCAGGGTCGCGCAGCCGGGTTCAATACCGGCCTCGGAGAACAGCGCAGGGAAATCGACGTTCAATACACGCTCGGCGGCGAACAAAGTGCTGACGCCGGCGTGGGCGAGCGTGTAGTGCACCTCGTCCGCGGTGAACCGAGTGTTGACGGGCACGACCAGCGCGCCAAGAGAACCCAACGCCAGGAACAGGGTGACCCACTCAGGCGTGTTGCCCAGGCAGAGCCCGACCCGGGAGCCGCGGCCGATGCCCGAGGCGGCCAGAGCACCGCGCACCCGGTCCACCTCCAGGGCAAGTTCCCGGTAGGTGATCCGGGCGTCGGCGGTGACGACGGCTTCGACGTCGGGTGCCAGCAGGGCAGCCCGGGCAAGGGCGTCCTGGACGGTGAGCGGGCAGGCGGTGCGCAGGTCGGTCATCGGGTCTCTCCAGTGAACCGGGCGACGCCGTCGCGCCAGCTGCCGTCGGCGAGGTTCTGTTCGATGGCGGACATTTCGATCCGGATGCCGCGGTCCAGATCGGTTTCCGCGCCCAGGTCGACGGCGCGTTTGGTCAGGGCGATCGCGCCGGGCGGGGCGGCGGCGACGGCGGTGGCGACCTCGGTTCCGGCGGCGGCCAGGTCGGGGACGACTCGGTTCACCAGACCGAGCGAGGCAGCGTCCACAGCGGACAGCGGCGTATTGGTGAACAGCAGTTCCTTGGCGCGGCGTTTCCCGATGGCCCGCTGAAGGCGTTGGGTCGCGCCGACGGTGCCCCAATGCGGTTCCGGGAACCGAAAGACAGTGTCCGCTGCGGCGAGAGCGAAGTCGGCGGCGAGGGTGATCTCCCCGCCGGAGCCGACGACGGTGCCATGCACCAGCGCGACAACGGGACAGCGGCAGGCCTCGATCGCCGCGTAGGCAGCGAAGGAGGCGACTCGGCGGCGGCGGACCCAGGCGGCGTCCTTGCCGGTCCGTTCCTTCAAATCGGCACCGGCGCAGAAGACCGGACCGGCCCCGCTGAGCAGGACGACCCGGGCCGCTGAGACGTCAACGGCGTCGAAGGCTTCCTTCAAGGCGTGGCACATCGCGAGGTCGACGGCATTGCGCGCCGACGGCCGGGCCAGTTCGACACGGGCGATTCCGTCGGTGACGTCCAGCGTCACGCGTTCGTTCATCAGATCACTCCCGCGGCCCGCAGGCCCTCGATCTCGCCGTCCGACAGTCCCGCCAAGTCGCGCAGCACGACGTCAGTGTCCGCTCCGAGCACCGGCGGCGTTCCCGGTGCCGGGGCGTCTCCGGCAGTCTCGCGCAACGGAGTGCGCAGCGCCGGGAACGAACCTTCGACGGGATGCGTGAACTCGCCGACGACGCCTCGCGCGACGGCATGCGGATCGGCCAGCGCCTCGCGGACCGAACGCACCGCGCCGGCGGGGACGTCGGCCGCCAGCAGTTCTTTGACCAGCTGGTCCCGGTCGTGCTGGGCGATCGCGCCGCGCAGGGCCTTCATCACGCGCGCGCGGTGCTCGACGCGGCCCGCGTTCTGCTGCAGCGAAGGATCAGCGGCCAACGCGGACAATCCGAGCACGGTGCACAGCGGCCCCCAATGCTGGTCGCTGCCGCTGATGTGCAGCCATTCGCCGTCCCCGGCCTGGAACGCCGCCGACGGCACCCGCCCCGGATGTTCGGTCCCGGTGCGGACGGGGTCCTCGCCGAGCGCGAACAACCGAGCGGCGTTCAGCGCGTGCAGGCTGAGCTGGACGTCCATCATCGCCACGTCGAGGTGGCGGCCACGACTATCCGCGGAACGGCCGGCGAGCCCGGTCAGCACCGCGATCACCACCCACAGCCCGGACGTCAGGTCCGCCACCGGCACGCCGGTTTTCGCGGGCGGACCTGCGGGATCGCCGGTCATCGCCATCACGCCGGACAGCGCTTGGAACACCGTGTCGTAGCCCTTGCGGTGCGCGTCCGGTCCGGTCTGGCCGAAGCCGGTCGCGGACACCAGCACGAGGCCGGGGTTCTCCGCGGACAGTTCGGCGTAGCCGAGGCCGAGCCGGTCGAGCGTGCCGGGCAGGAAATTCTCCACGACGACGTCGGCGCGCGCGGCCAGCTTCCGGACGACATCGCGGCCGCGCGGGTCCTTCAAGTCCACAGTCACCGATTGCTTGCCGCGGTTGAACGCGAAGAAGTACGCGCTCTCGCCGTGCGGCAGCCGGGGTTCGAAGCCGCGCGTTTCGTCGCCGGTGCCGGGGCGTTCTACCTTGATCACGGTCGCGCCCAGTTCGGCGAGGATCTGGGTGGCCAGCGGCGCGGCGAGGACCCGGGAAAGGTCCAGCACGGTGACTCCGGCGAGCGGGCCGGTCATGAGCGGAACCCGCGCATCAGCGCGTTGACGTCCTGGCCCGCCCGCATCGCGGCGTCCGTCGGCAGGTCTGCGACGCGGTAGAAGAGGTCTTTCGCGGCGGCCAGCGCGCGGGGTTCGACCGAGGCCCAGCGCTGCGCGACGGCGAGCGCGGCGGGCACGATCTCGGCAGGTTCGACCACCTGGTTCACCAGCCCGTACGACGAGGCTTCCGCGGCGGTGAGCAGCCGACCGGTGCTGACCAGCTCGAACGCGAGCTTGCGGCCCAGGTGCCGGACCAGCCCGGTCATCACCAGCGCGGGGACGATCGAATGCTTGAGCTCGGGATATCCGAACTTCAAATCCGACCCGGCGACCACCAGATCAGCCCCGATCGCCAGCCCGGCACCGCCGCCGACAGCCGCCCCGCGCACCGCGCTGACGACCGGGACCGGCAGCTGCTGCATGCGCGTCTGCAGCCGGGCGGTGAGCGCAGCGCGTTCGAGAACAGCTTCCGGCTGGCCCGGGGTGAGCGACGAGAACTCGTTCAAATCAGCACCGGCGCAAAAGCCGCGCCCAGCCCCCGTCAGAACGACAGCACGGACGCTCGGGTCTCGGCCAGCTTCATCGAGAGCGGTGTCCAGAGCGCGAGTGAGCGCGGTGTCGAGCGCGTTGAGTTTGTCCGGCCGATTCAACGTAAGAACGCGGACGGCGTCGTGATTTTCGGTCAGCAGCACAGGTTTCTCCCCAAAGAAAAGTCAGGCGGACGCGAAGCCAGCGCGGGCGACCATGCTGTACAGCGGCCGGCCGAGCGCTTCCTCGCAGGCCGCGGACGCCGCGGCGAGCTGGCCGAGATCCAAACCGGTGTCGACGCCCATCGCGGCGAACAGGCTGGCCAGGTCCTCGGTGCACACGTTGCCGGTGAGCCCGGCCCCGTAGCCGATCTTCGCCGGATGCCCGCCGACGCCGCCCATCGCGGAATCGAAATGCCGGCACCCGGCTTCCAACGCGGCGACCGCGTTCGCGATCCCGGTACCGCGCGTGTTGTGCAGGTGCGCGACCAGCGGCAGGTCCGGGTTTTCCCGTGACAGCCGGGTGTACAGCGCGCGCACCGAGCCCGGGGTCGCGACGCCAGTGGTGTCGCCGAGGGTCACCAGACTCGCGCCGAGGTCGGCGAACCGCGCGACGTCTTCGGCCACCCGGCCCGGGTCGACCTTGCCCTCGAACGGGCAGCCGAACGCCACCGAAACCACGCCGACCAGGCGAAACCGTCCGTCGGCGAGCTTGACCATCTCGGTCACGCGTTCCCACTGCCCGGCGCGCGTGGTGCGCAGGTTCCGTTCGGTGTGCGCCTCGGTCGCCGACACCAGCAGGCTCAGTTCCTCGGCCCCGTGCCCGGCTTCGAGGTCGGCGAGCGCGCGTTCGACGGCACGCGGATTCGGGCAGGTCGCCTTGAACGCGACACCCGGGCTCCGGTCGATCCCGGCGAGCACCTCGGAGGCGTCAGAGAACCCGGGGACCCGCGCGGGATGGCTGTAGCTGGTCGCCTCGATCCGGCGGAAACCGGTGCGCACGAAGGAATTCAGCAGCGCGATCTTCGTCGCGGTCGGCACGGGCTCCGGCTCGTGCTGCAGCCCGTCGCGGGCGAAGCACTCGCAGATCGTGACGGCGTCGGACATCCTGGGCCCACCTCCTCGTCGGTGGTTCCAGAACTACGCGAGGGTGTTGATAAAGTCAACACTACTCGGCGGCCGGGTGAGCCCGCTCACTCTCCTCGACGGCGAGCGCGTGCTCCGCCAGTTTGTCGAGCGCGCGGTCCAGCACCCGGGCCTCCTCGCCGGTGAGCACGGCGAGGAAGTCCGCGTCGCGCTCGTTGGCGGCGGTGATCAGGCCGCGGTAGGCCCGGGTGCCCTCGGCGGTCAGCGCCAGCTGCGACGTGCGCCCGGATCCGGCGGTGCGGTTCACCAGCCCGCGCTCGGTCAGCCGGCTGACCACACGGCTCATCTGCGCTTTGTCGAGTCCGGCGCGGCGCGCGAGCCGGTTGAGCGTGAGCGTCGGGTCGGCCGCGATGAGCGCGATCGCGCGCCATTCGCCGAGGCTCACGCCGAAGTCCCGCCGGTAGCGCACCGCGGCGCTGCGCGACATCGCCGACGACGTGCGCGAGAGCCGGTAGGACAGCAGTCCGGAGATGGGGACCAGGTCGTGTCCGTCTGCGCGTTCGGCCATGGCCGGACATCGTAGCCGTTACCCGATGGGTGTTGACAAACTCAACACTCGATGCGGAGACTGCCACTCGCCCGATCCGGACGAAGGAGTCTCAGCCGTGGCCGAACCATCCGCAGTCACCGGCGCTCCGGCGACCGCCGCTGTCGACCGCAAAGCGACCTATCGCACGATCGCCCGGCGCGTCATGCCGCTGCTGGTGCTGTGTTACGTCGTCAGCTACATCGACCGCACCAACATCGGGATCGCGCAGCAGGGCCTCAAACGGGACCTCGGCTTCGGCCCAGCGGTCTACGGGCTCGGCGTCACCCTGTTCTTCGTCGGCTTCATCCTCTTCGAAGTCCCGAGCAACGCGCTGCTCGCCCGCATCGGCGCGCGCAAAACCCTCGCGCGGATCATGGCCACCTGGGGCGTGATGACCGTGGTGACCCTGTTCGTGCACAACGAGATCATGTTCTACGCCGCGCGCTTCCTGCTCGGCGTCGCCGAAGCCGGGTTCTTTCCCGGCGCGCTGTACCTGCTGTCGCTGTGGTTCCCGTCGTCGCGGCGGACGCGGATGACGGCCGTGTTCTTCATCGGCATTCCGGTGTCCGGCGCGCTCGGCTCGGTGATGTCCGGCTGGATCATGCACTCGCTCGGCGGCGTCGGCGGGCTCGCGGACTGGCAGTGGCTGTTCCTGATCGAGGGCATTCCGCCGATCCTGCTGGCCGGGCTCGTGCTGCTTTTCGTCACCGACGGCCCGGAGCAGGCGAAGTGGCTCACGGCGGAACAGAAGGCGGCCGTGCGCGCCGACCTCGAAGCGGACCGCCGCGACAAAGGCCCGGCGACGGAGAAACACAGCGGTCTGCTGCTCGCCCTGCGCGACCCGAAGGTCTGGATTCTCGGGCTCTGCGCGTGCGGCGCGTACACGCTGGCGAACGCCGTTTCGTACTGGACGCCTCGGATCATCGCCAACGCCGGCGTCGGCAACGTCCTGAACCTCGGCTTCTTCTCGGCGATCCCGCCGCTGCTCGGCATCGTGGTGATGCTGCTGGTCGGCAGGCACTCCGACCGCACCCTGGAGCGGCGCTGGCACGCGGCGACGAGCTGGATCGTGGCGGCGTTCGCGATGCTGGCGATCTCGGTGTCCGGCGGCAACGTCGTGGTGGTCATCCTGTTGCTCGCGGTGATGGCGGCCGCGCACTACTCGGGGCTGACGGTGTTCTATTCGATCCCGTCGATCTACCTGAACGACCGGGCGGCGGCCACCGGGATCGCGGTGGTGACCTCGATGGGTTCGTTCGCGGCCGCCGCCTCGCCGTCGCTGCTCGGGTTCATCGAATCCGCGACCGGGAGCCTGTCGCTCGGGCTGCAGATCAGCGCGGGCATCGTCCTGCTCGCCGTCGTGGTGCTGCTCGTCGGCGTCCGGCCCGGCGATCTTCGCGAACGCCGCCGCTCACGCCCCGGCCGCGGGGCTTCCCCGCACGGACTTCCGGCGTCCTGTGCCGGGTCCGCCGGACCAGGCGGCGCTGACCCTCCAAAGTGTGCCGTTTCGCACGCGGCGGCCCGGTTGACCTCGGCGGGCTGCCCGGACGGTCCGCTTTCTCATCGCTCTCACAGGAACCCCGTAGTAGACCGGGTGCCGCCGGAGGGAGGGGCGGTGAGCGATGGAGCGCGCGAACGGGCACTGGGCCGAGCGGATCGGCGTGGTCGCACTCGTCGCCGTCCTGCTGGGCGGGGCCGCCTACGGGTGGGCCGAACTGCGCGCGCTGCTGTCCGGCGTCACCACGTCCACCGCGCTCGACGGGCAGGCCCGGCCCGGCGGGGACACGAACATCCTCGTCATGGGACTCGATTCGCGGCTCGACGAGCGGGGCGAACCGCTGCCCGCCGAGCTGTACGAACAATTGCACGCGGGGGACCAGCACGTCGGCGGCTACAACACCGACGTCCTGATGCTGCTGCACGTCCCGGCCGACGGCGGGCATCCGACGGTCATCTCGATCCCGCGCGACGACTACACCGACCTCGCCGGCTGTCCGGACGGGGTGTGCAAGGGCAAGATCAAGGAGGCTTACGGGTACGCGTTCGCCGCGGAGTCCAAACTTCTCGCCGCGCAAGGCGTCACCGAGAAGGCGGCTCGCGAACAGAGGTCCCGGGACGCCGGCCGCGCGGCAGAAGTCGCGACGGTCCGCCAGTTCCTCGGAGGGGTCGCGGTGGACCATTTCGTCGAAGTCACCCTGGTCGCCTTCTTCCAGTTGGCTCAGGTCGTGCAGCCGATCACCGTGTGCTTGGCCGACAGCACGCGCGACAGCTATTCCGGCGCGGATTTCCCGGCCGGTCAGCAGCAGATTTCCGCGGCGCAGGCACTCGCGTTCGTGCGGCAGGGCCACGATCCGCGGCACGAGTTCACCGACCTGGACCGGGAACGGCGCCAGCAAGCGTTTCTCGTTTCACTGGCGCACCAGCTGAAAGAAGGCCGGGTGTTCGGCGACCCGGTGAAACTCGGCCAGCTGGTTTCGGTCGCGAAACAGAACATCGCGATCGATTCCGGGCTCGATCTGAACGCGCTGGCCCGGCAGGCGGAAACATTCGCCGGCGGGGATCTGACCCTGGCGTCGCTTCCGGTCGAAAGGTTCGAAAAAGACGCACGGGGCGAAGACGTCAACATTGTCGATCCGGTGAAAATCCGTGCCGCCGCGGCCCGGTTGCTCGGCCGGACGGTCCCGCCGCCGCCTGCCGCGACGGCCGGTCCCGCGGTCGACGTGGTGAACGCGAGCGGCCGGGAGGGCGCGGCCGCCCGGGTGCTGAAGGCGCTCCCGTCGCGGGGATACCGCGCCGGGCGCACGTCCAGCGCGCGGCACACGCACCGCACCGTGGTCCGCTACGGGCGCGGGGATTCCGCGTCGGCGGCGAAGCTCGTGGCCGCGCTCGGCGGCGGGTACGGCGTGGGCTACGACGGCGCGCTGGCCGCGGGGGAACTGAAACTGGTGCTCGGCACCGATTTCCGGGAAAAGGCGGACCAGGTGGACCCGGTGCCGGTCTCCCCGGTTTCGCCCGCCGACGAATTGTCCGGAGGCGGGGTGCCGTGCGTGCGGTGAACGGGAGAAGCACAACGATCCTGTGAACCCGTTGAGAACGAATTCCGAAATTAACTCTCCCGAGTGACATTGACGGTGATGTGCCCGCTAATGTCCGGGATCGGGTGACGAGCCGCACAGCAGCGGCAGGGGGATTGCCCGAAATCTGATCTAGTTCCGATTTCAGTGCCTGGGAACGGCACTGCTGCTTCAGCCCGGCCTCACGCCGCCCATTGTTGAGTGGCGAACAGCCGGTTTCGTGAGTCCTGTTCTTCTGGAAAGAGGTTTTCCTGTGACGCTGGACGCGGATCGGGCGCGCACAGTCGCGCCCGAGAGGCTCGCCGAAGAGGCGACGGCGGTTTACCGGGCGGGTCCGACGCCTGCCGCGCGCACGCTTTACGACATTTTCGCCGAAACGGTGCGCCGGCACCCGGACGCGCTCGCGCTGGACGACGGCTCCATGCGGGCGACATACCGCGAATTCGCCGCACAGGTCGAAGAACTCGCCGGACGCCTCCGGACTGCCGGGGTCATGCCGGGCGACCGGGTCGGAATCCGGATGACTTCCGGCACGGCGGCGTTGTACCGCAGCATTCTCGCCGTTCTCGCCACCGGCGCGGCCTACGTTCCGGTCGACGCCGACGATCCGGCCGACCGCGCCGAGACAGTGTGGGCTGAGGCCCAGGTGAGCCTCGTCCTGAGCGACGCGGGATTGCCGTCCTCTCGCGGACCGCAGTGGCCGAGAGTCCGTCCGCAGCCGCAGGACGACGCCTGGATCATCTTCACCTCCGGTTCCACCGGCAAACCGAAGGGCGTCGCGGTCACGCATCGCGCCGCTGCGGCCTTTGTGGACGCTGAGGCTCGATTGTTCTGCCAGGCACGGCCGCTCGGTCCGGGCGACCGTGTCCTCGCCGGGCTGAGTGTCGCTTTTGACGCGTCGTGCGAGGAAATGTGGCTGGCCTGGCGGCACGGCGCGTGCCTGGTTCCGGCTCCGCGCTCGCTCGTCCGCGCGGGAGCGGACCTCGGGCCGTGGCTGGTCGAACGCGGCGTGACGGTGGTGTCGACGGTGCCGACGCTCGCCGCACTGTGGCCTGTGGACACTCTCGCCGGCGTCCGGCTGCTCATCCTCGGCGGCGAAGCGTGCCCGCCGGAGGTGGTGACGCGCTTCGACGACGGCACCCGGGAGATCTGGAACACTTACGGCCCAACGGAAACCACGGTCGTCGCGTGTGCGCAGCGGCTGCGCGCGGGCGAACCGGTGCGGGTCGGGCTGCCGCTCGACGGCTGGGAACTCGCGGTCGTCGACCCGGAGGACCCGGCGGGCATCCCGGTGCCGTGGGGCCGCAGCGGCGAGCTGGTGATCGGCGGCGTCGGCCTCGCCCGGTACCTCGACGCGGCGAAGGACGCGCAGAAGTTCGTGCCGCTGCCGGGGCTCGGCTGGAGCCGCGCCTACCGCAGCGGTGACCTGGTGCGAGCGGTGCCGGAAGGACTGGAGTTCGTCGGCCGTGCGGACGGCCAGGTCAAGATCGGCGGACGACGCGTCGAACTGGGCGAGATCGACGCCGCGTTGCGTGCCCTGCCGGGTGTCGCCGCGGCGGCGACGGTGGTGCGTCGCACGGACAGCGGCGCGCAGGTGCTGGTCGGGTACGTGGTGCCGGAAGGCGAGAGCCTCGACCGCACTGCCGCGCGTAGTCTTCTGCGGGACCGGCTCCCGGCGGCTTTGGTGCCACGGCTGGCGTTGGTGCCGGATCTGCCGGTGCGCGCGTCGGGCAAGCTCGACCGCGACGCGTTGCCGTGGCCGCTGGAGGAACCGACCGCCGCGCCCGTGGTGCCGTCTGATCCGAAACTGGCGTGGCTGCTGCAGGTGTGGAGCGAACACCTCGGGACCGCCGCCGGGCCGGACGACGACTTCTTCGACCTCGGCGGTTCGAGCGTGACGGCCGCGCGGCTCGTTTCCGTGCTGCGCGAACGGTATCCGACGGCGGCAGTGTCCGATGTGTACTCCTGCCCGACGCCGCGCGAGCTGTACGAACGTCTCGCTGGGGAGCCGGTCGAAACTGTCGAGGCGGAAGAGCCGCAGGTTCCCGCCGTTCGAGGCAGCGGCTGGTGGCAGGCCGGGGTGCAGCTGGTTTTGCTGGCCTTGTCCGGAATGCGGTGGCTGCTTTCGGTTTCGCTGCTCGGCTCGCTGGTCGCGCTGGTGCTGCCGTTGCAGTGGCTGCCGCGGATGTCGTGGTGGGTCCTCATCCCGGCGTGGCTGGTGCTGCTGAGCCCGCCGGGACGGATGCTGCTCGCCGCGGGCGGCGTGCGGTTGCTGCGCGGAAAGCTCGCGCCAGGGGAGTACCGGCGCGGCGGCATCGTCCACATGCGACTGTGGACCGCCGAACGGTTCGCCGCCGTGGTCGGTCCGCCGGGAGTCGCCGGAACGCCGCTTGCCGCGCCCTACGCCCGGTTGCTCGGCAACCGCGTCGGCCGGGGCGTCGATCTGCACTCGCCGCCGCCGGTAGGCGGTCTAGCCGACTTCGGCGACGGATGCGCGATCGAGCCCGAGGCGGACCTGGCCGGGTGGTGGCTGGACGGTTCGGTGCTCCGGATCGGCCGCGTCCGAATCGGTGCCGGTGCCCGGGTCGGCGGTCGCAGCACGCTGCTGCCGGGCACGGACCTCGGCGCCGGATCGGTACTTCTGCCCGGTTCAACACTCGACACCCGCGTGCCGGACGGTGCGGTCTGGGGCGGTTCCCCGGCCGGACCGTCGGGCGAGCGTCCGCCGCGGCCGACCGCCGTGGCACCGCGGGCGAAGCGGTACTCGCTGGCGTTCGCTTTGGGCGGCACGCTGCGGTCGCTGTTCATGTTCGTCACCGCGATTCCGCTGATCGTGGTCGCGCTGCTGCTGATCCCGGCAGCAGACGATCCGCGCACCGCCGCGCTGGCGATCCTGCCATGGACGCCGCTGCTCGTCTTCGCCGGAATCGTCTTGTACGCCTTGACGATCGTCCTGCTGGTGCGGCTGGCCAGCCTGGCCGTGCGGCCGGGAACCTATCCGGTGCTGAGCCGCGCGGGCTGGGCGGCCTGGTTCGTGCACGAACTGCTGGAAATCGCCCGGCGGCAGCTGTTCCCGCTCTACGCCGCGCTGGCGACCCCGTTCTGGATGCGGCTGCTGGGCGCGCGGATCGGCCGCGGCGTCGAACTGTCCACTGTGCTCAGTCTGCCGTCGCTGCTTCGGGTGCGAGACGGCGCTTTCCTAGCCGACGACGTCCTCGCCGCACCGTACGAACTCGACCGCGGCTGGGTCCGGCTGGGTGTCTCCGAGGTCGGGGAGCGCGCGTTCGTCGGCAACTCCGCGGTCGTCGGCCCGGACCGGACGCTCGGCTCAGGCTCGCTGGTCGGCGTCCTGTCCGACACTCCGGCAGAAGTCCCCGACGGCACGTCCTGGCTCGGCCGGCCCGCGTTGGAGCTGCGGCGCACTGCGGACGCGGTCGACCCCGCCCGCACTTTCGCGCCCCCGCGCCGGTTGAAGCTGGCCCGCGCGTTGGTCGAGTCCTGCCGGATCGCGCCGCTGCTCATCGCGGGCCTGCTCGGACTCGCCGTGTCCACGGTGCTGGCCGGAGTGGACGTCGCGGACGGCTTCTGGGTCGCCGCCGCCATCGCGCCCGCGGTGTTCGTCTCGGCCGGTCTCTTCGCCGCGCTGCTGACGACGCTGATGAAATGGATGCTGGTCGGCCGATTCCGCCCGGGACGGCATCCATTGTGGAGCGCGTTCGTGTGGCGGAACGAGCTGTACGACACATTCGTGGAGACGCTCGCGGTCCCGTGGTTCGCCGGTTCGTTCCTCGGCACGCCGGTGCTGAACTGGTGGCTGCGGACCCTCGGCGCCCGCATCGGCCGAGGCGTCTGGTGCGAGAGCTACTGGCTGCCGGAAACGGACCTCATCCACCTCGGCGACGGCGCCGTGGTGAACCGCGGCTGCGTGCTGCAAACGCACCTGTTCCACGACCGCGTCATGCGCCTGGACCCGGTCCGTCTCGGCCCCGGCGCGACGCTCGGCCCGCGCGCGTTCCAGCTGCCGGGCAGCGGGGTTTCCGACGGCGCGACGGTCGGTTCGGGTTCGCTGGTGATGGCGGGGGAGACGGTTCCGCCGCGCACCCGGTGGCGCGGCACGCCGGTCCGTCCCTGGCGGTGAAGCCCCGGTGGGCGGTTCTGCCGAGCAGAACCGCCCACTATCCTGGGGGAGCCATGGACTACCGGAAACTGTTCGCCGACATCCGCCAGCGCCGGGGATGTTCGGACTGGACGGCAGCCCAGTCCTGGTATCGCCGGTGAGCCCGAACTCAACCAGACGCCTGCGGCCGGGGAAGCCGCGTATGCGCCGCCCCGCTGGCGAGCGCGTCCTCGACTTCTTCTGCGGCAAGCCCCGCCGCGGCAAGCACTTCCCGGGTGTCCGCCCCCGGAGGTCGCGGCGATTCGGCAGCACAGCCGGGGGTGCGGCCGAGCTTCACCGGCACCCCGACCCCGCGATACCCGTCCCGTTCCACCACCATTTCCCGATGCCGCACCTGCGGAGCGTTCATCGCCTCCGCGATGTCGTGCACCGGAGACGCCGGAACTCCCTTAGCCAGCAACAACTCGGCCAACGAATCCCGTTTGTACTGTCCGATCAAGACCGTCAACTCCTCCCGCAACACTCCCACATTGCGAACCCGATCCGCATTCGAGGCAAACCGCGGATCAGAAGCCAGCCCAGGCGCACCGAGCACCTCGACCAGCGCCGAGAACTGCCGATCATTCCCCGCCCCGACAAAGAACAACCCGTCCACTGTCGAAAAAGTCTCGTAAGGCGCGATCGACGGATGCGCCGAACCAGTCCGCCGCGGCACCGCACCGTCAGTGAGCCAAGCCGCGGAATGCGGATGCAGCAGGCTGATCACCGTGTCCAGCAACGAACAATCCACCAGCTGCCCGAGCCCGGACCGTTCCCGCTCGTGCAGCGCCAGCAGGATCCCGGAGAACCCGAGCACCCCGGTCACCACATCGACAACCGGCACCCCGATCCGCAACGGCGGCCCGTCGGCCTCGCCGTTCACGCTCATCAACCCGCCGTACGCCTGCAGCACCGCGTCGTACCCGGGCAGTCCGCCGAGCGGTCCGTCGGTGCCGAAACCCGTGATGCGGCAATGGATCAGCGCCGGATACTCGGCTCGGATCGTCTCGTCCGGCCAGCCCCACCGAGCGAGCGTGCCCGCCTTGAAGTTCTCCACCACCACGTCCGCGCCCGCGAGCAGGGTGCCGAGCAGTGAACGACCGTCCGGACCGGACAGATCGAGCACGATGTTCTTCTTGCCCCGGTTGAGATTCGCGTAGTAAGCGCTGGTCCCTTCGGAGAGGAACGGCGGACCCCAGCCCCGGGTCTCGTCCCCGGCGGGCGATTCGACCTTGATCACCTCGGCGCCGTGATCAGCCAGCATCTGCGTGCAGTACGGCCCGGCCAGCACCCGAGACAGGTCCAGCACCCGCAGCCCGTCGAGCGCGCCCATCAGTACGACCTCGGCAGCCCGAGCACGTGCTGGGACACGTAGTTCAGCACCATTTCCTGGCTGATCGGCGCGAGCCGCAGCAGCCGCGCCTCCCGGAAGTAGCGCTCCACGTGGTATTCCCGCGCGTAGCCCATCCCGCCGTGGGTCTGGATCGCCTGGTCGGCGGCCTGGAACCCGGCGTCCGCGCACAGCCATTTCGCCATGTTCGCCTCCTTGCCGGCCGGCAGGCCGTGGTCGTAGCGCCAGGCGGCGTTGCGCGCCATCAGCTCCGCCGCGTCGAGCCGGGTCGCGGCCTCGGCCAGCGGGAACGCCAGCCCCTGGTTCTGCCCGATCGGCCGCCCGAACACGTGCCGTTCCCCGGCGTACCGGACCGCGCGCCGCAACGCCGCGCGGCCGATGCCGAGCGCCTCGTGCGCGAGCAGGATGCGTTCCGGGTTGAGTCCGTCGAGCAGATACCGGAAGCCTTTGCCCTCCTCGCCGACGCGCGCCGATTCCGGCACCCGCAGGCCGTCGATCAGCACTTCGTAGGACGACACCGCGTTGCGGCCGAGCTTGGGAATCGCGCGCAGCTGCACCGCTTCGGACTCGATGTCCACGACGAACAGCGACATGCCGTCGGTCGGTTTCTCCACCTCGTCGCGTGGCGTGGTGCGGGCGATCAGCACCATTTTCTGCGACTGGCCCGCCTTGGTGATCCAGACCTTCCGGCCGTGCACGACGTAGGAATCGCCGTCGCGGCGGGCGAAAGTGGAGATGCGCGTGGTGTCGGTGCCCGCGTCCGGTTCGGTCACCCCGAAGCAGACATGCAGCGAACCGTCGACCGCGCCGGGCAGGATCTCCTGGCGCATTTCCTCGCTGCCGTGCTTGACGATCGTGTTCAGCCCGAAGATCGTCAGGTGCATCGTGCTGCACCCGTTCATCCCGGCCCCGGACGCGGCCACTTCTTCCAGCAGCAGCGCGGCTTCGAGGATGCCGAGCCCGCCGCCGCCGTACTGCTCCGGGATCGCCATGCCGAGCCAGCCCGCGGAGGCGAACGCGTCGTAGAACTCGCGCGGGAACTCGGCGCGCTCGTCGCGCTGCGCCCAGTACTCGTCGGGGAACCGGGCGGCCAGCTCGCGCACGGCGCGCCGGATGTCCTCCTGGTCTTGGGTCAGCTGGAAGTCCACAGTGCTGCTCTCCATCATGCGCATATAAGAACGCTGAGTTCGGATATACGTCCAGCGTAAGGCGACGCGCGCCTCGGGTCAAGCGCTGCCAGGGTGGATGTCGCGATAGGGTTCGTATGTACGAACGCAGGGGAGTCCGTCATGACCGAGTCGACCGCCAAGGCCCACCGGACGGTCGGGCGCGTCACCAGCATCCTGGAGTGCGTCGCACGGCAGCCCGGAATGCGGCTGCACGAGCTTTCGGTGGCGCTCGACGCACCGAAATCCTCGGTGTTCGGCCTGGTCAAAGGGCTGGTCTCGACCGGCTACCTGATAGAGGCCGACGGTGCCTATCAGCTCGGCCCCGCGCTTGGGAACCTGCTCACCGGCGGCCTGCCCGGCATCGCGACCGCGGCCCGGCCCGCGCTGGAGGAGCTGCGGCGGCGGTTCGGCGAGACGGTGATGCTCGGCGCCGCGGTCGGGGATTCGCTGATCTACGTGGACGCGGTCGAGTCCGAGCAGCCCATCCGCTACTCCGCGCCGTTGCGCACGCGACGGCCGTTGTACCCGCCGAGCGCGGGCAAGATCTTCCTCGCGCACTGGTCGGCACGGCGGCGCGAGGCGTACCTGCAGTCGGTGCTCCCGGATGCGGAGCGAGTGCGGGCTGCGATGGACGAACTCGACACCGTCCGCGCCAAGGGTGTCGCGCTCAATCGCGGCGAAACGCTGCCCGACGTGAGCGCGGCGGCGCGGCCGATCCTGGTCGACGGAGAGGTCGTCGCGGCCATCGCGGTCGCGGGCCCGACCACGCGGATTTCCGAACGCCTGCCCGAGATCGGCGACGCGCTGGGAGACATCACGGCTGCGGTCGTGAAGCGCTGGGAAGCCGCGCGCCAGGGCTGAGCCCGAATTCCCGAAGACCCTTGACCGGTGTGTTCGCGGTCTCTTAGCATCCGGATATACGCATCAAGCGTTCTCAAATACGCACGCAACGGCGCGCGCCGGCTGGCTTCCGCTCGCCTGTGCCCCAGTTCCGGAGAGCAGGACCATGCCCAGTGTTGTGCACGACAGCGTCGGAACGACCCGGAAAGCCCCGCGCGGAGTCGGGGTCGCGGTGGTCGTCGGCTCCGCGCTCGAATGGTTCGATTTCTACCTCTACGCGTCGATGGCCGCGCTGGTGTTCGGCCACGTCTTCTTCCCGCCCGGCAACGACGCCGCCGCGACCATGGCCTCGGTCGCGACCTTCGCCGTCGGGTTCCTGGCCCGCCCGATCGGCGGCATCGTGTTCGGCGCGCTCGGCGACCGGATCGGCCGCAAGAAGGTGCTGTCGTGGACGTTTGTGCTGATGGGCGTTTCCTCGGCAGGGATTGGGCTGCTGCCCAGTTACGCGAGCGCCGGACTTCTCGCGCCGGTGCTGCTCGTCGTGCTGCGGCTGTTGCAAGGCCTGGGCGCCGGGGCGGAATTCGGCGGCGCGATCGCGGTCGCGTACGAGCACGCTGATCCGCGCAAACGCGGGCGGCAAGGTTCGTGGCCGGCGCTGGGCGTGAACGTCGGGCTGCTCGTCTCCTCGCTCGCCGTCGCCGGACTGACCACTTTGGACAAGGAATTCCTGCACGGCTTCGGCTGGCGGATCCCGTTCCTGGCCAGCTTCCTGCTCGTCGGCGTCGGGCTGTGGGTGCGCCGCCGGGTGCCGGAGACGCCGGAGTTCGAGAACCTGGTGCGGAGCAAGAAAAACCGGCCGCGCGGTTGGGCGAACCGACCGCTGGTGAAGCTGTTTCGCAGCGACTGGCGCGCCTTGGCGGTGGTCATGGTGATCACCATCGGCTACAACGGCGTCAGCTATGTGTTCAAGACCTTCTCGCTCGCCTACCTGACGAATTTCCGTGGCGTACCAGCGAATATCGGCGCGCTGGGGATCAGCATCGCGAGCGCGGCGGCGATCGTGACCGTGCCGATCGCCGGATGGATCAGCGACCGCGTCGGCGCGAAAAAGGTCGTGGTCGCCGGCGCGGTGGCGACGGGCTTGCTGGCATTCCCGTTCTTCTGGCTGCTCGACACCGGCACCAGCTGGCTGATCTGGCTCGGTCTCGTGCTGGCGACCGGCGTCGTGGTCCCGGCGATGCTGTCGGCGCAGGGCGCGTTCCTGGCCAAGCAGTTCCCGGCCGAGGTCCGCTCGACCGGCCTCGGCACCGGGCGCGAGGTCGGGGGAGCAGTGTCCGGCGGGCTCGCGCCGCTGGCCGCGCTGGCGATCGTGGAAGCGTCCGCGACGCACGCGACCTGGGGTGTTTCGCTGCTGTTCGTCGCGGGTGCGTTGTGCATCGGGCTGGGTGCGCTGGCCGATCAGAGTCGCGGTGCGCTCAACTGAGCCGCGGCCACCGGGTGCGGGTCTTGGGCAGTTCCGGACCGTAGACGGCTTCGGCGACCGAACGCTTCAGGTTCGCGCAGTGGTGCAGCACGTGCGCCGGAAACCCAGTGCCGGAAGGGCGTTCCGGTGGCTTCTCGGCCCCGGCGGGCGTGAGCGTCCAGCCGGAGCCGAGGTCGATCAGGCTGCGGTGTTTGGTGGTGTAGTACTCCGGCGAAACGTCGATCGCCACGCCGGTGGCGCCCGCCGCGGCGGCGACCAGGTGCAGGTGGAAGCGGCTGGAAATCCACGTCTGCCCCGGCGCGAGCGGAAGGCCGCGGTGCCACACGTCGCGGAACGGGTGGAACTCCGCGCCGGGAAGTTCGTGTTCCAGCAACGCGAAAACCTCTCGGTCGACGCGAGGAATCCCTTCCACCACAGCGAGTTCGCCCGGCGGAAGCCGCCACGCGCGCACCAGGTCGAGCACCTGCGCCGCGAGCACGGACGGCCGCTCGGCGCCGATGTCCGACTGCACGCACAGGACGAACTCCCGCGACGTGGGCGTCGTCGGCGGACGCGGGTCGAGGAAGACGTCGTCGCAGGTCCGCTCCACGCCCGCGACCCCGTGCAGGAGTTCGGCGGACGGATCGTCGCGGACGTCGACGACGTCGAACCGCTCGGCGAGCGCGCGCAGCAACCCGGCAGCGCCCGGAGAAAACGGGACGAAGCCCTGTCCGGTCATCGCTGAGCGAGCGTGCGAACGCTGTGCCGCGGCCGCGGCCCCGGCAACCAGTCCGAGGTGCCGGGGCCACAGCGCGTTGACGTAACCGCCGCCGATCAGATGCACGACGTCGAGCCGGCCCAGCAGTTCGATCCCCGCGTCCCAGCGCGGTGCCCGACCGGGGTCGTGCACCGCGGCTTGTACCCAGGACGCGACTTCCCACGGATCGTCCGACGGCGCTTCGCCGCACAGCCGCCACAAGGTGTCCGTGCAGCGCAAACGCGGATGCAGGTCGCCGAACAAATGCTGGGCCGGCCCCGGCGAATGCGTGTCGAGCCAGACTTCGGCGTCCGGTTCGGTGCGGGCCAAGCGGCGGATCCAGGCAGCGGCGATCAGCTCGTCGCCGAAATTCGGATATCCGCTCGGCCCGACCAGGTAATGCCGGCGGGGGGACGGGGCTCGGGTCACGAAGCGACAGTAAGCTGCGTGTCCAACGCCTGGTCGCCCTGGGCCTTTTCGCTTCCGGTCGGCTCCGCCTGCACGCGGTCCTTGGCGACGCCGTCGCCCTCAAGCGCGGTCGAGATCGCCTGCGCGCGCTCTTCGGAAAGCTTCTTCGCCTTTTCCGCGTCCGGGTAACCGGCGTGGGTCTCGACCTTCAGCTTGACATCGTTGCCCTGCATGGCTTTCGCGATCGCGGCGAGGCCTTCCTTGGCCTGGCTGGTGAGTTCGGCCTTCTCCGGCTCGAACTTGATCGGCGAGGCCTGCGAGGCCTGCTGGATCGCGGCGGTGACCGCCTGCGCGGCCGGGCCGTTCTGCCCGGCGGCTCCGTTCTGGCCCGGCGCGCCGTTCTGGCCGGACGCGCCTGCCTCGCCGGACTGGGCGGCTCCGCTGGACTGGGCGGTGTTCTGCCCGGACGCTCCGGATCCGGACGAGTCGTTCGATCCGCCCGATCCGCACGCGCTGACCAGCGCGACGACGGCTGCGGCCCCGACGACCGCCTTGACGAGTGCCCTCTGCATGAGAATTGCGCTCCTTCGGCTGGGTTCGCCGGGATCTGAACACGGGGTCAAGGCAGCGGCAACCGCGGCGCGCCCGGCGAACGCGGCGAGGCGTCGTGCGGTTTCGCGCTGTCAGCAGGGCGGGGGCGGCTGCCCGCCGCCTCACCCGGCAAGGTCGACATCCACCCGGGTGAGGGACCCGGCTAGTCCACAAAGGACAGTCAACCGGCGGTGCTCCGGCTGGTGTATAACGTCCTATTCAGCGCGCGGTGCGGCATTTCGCCCGGCCGCGCCGACGGCGAACCGGAGGCGCGCGTCCGGTCCGCACCAGCTCTGCGGAGACCAGGACCGGCTACGGATTCCAGGGGTGCATCTCAGGGTGTTCCCCGATGCCGAGCCGTCAGAGCCGCCAGCATGCTGATCGATGTGACCCTCATAACGCGGAAGGCCAGGGCGACGGCGCCCGTCATCGCCGCTGCGGCCCTGGCTTTTTCGCTGGTGCCGATCCTCCTGCTGCACGTGGTGGCGGCGGGCGCGATCGACCCGGTCCGCGACGTCATCAGCGACTACGTCTTCCCGCCCGGCGGGGCGGTGCTCCTGGCGGCGGCCTCGCTCGGGTTGGCCGGCGCGTCGCTGGCGGTCCGGCACGCGCTGCTCAGGCAGGGGTTGCCGAAACGCGGCCTGGAGTCGGTGCTGATCGCGTTGTGGGCGGCCGGATTGGTCATCGCGACCTTCTTCCCGACCGATCCGTCCGGCGTCGAAACGTCGTTTTCCGGTGCGGTGCACCGCTATGCCGGTGCGGCGATGTTCGTCTGCCTGCCGCTGGCGGGATGGTTGCTGGCGCGCCGGCGGCCGGAAGCGAAGGCGGTGCGCTGGCTTTCGCTGGCGTCCGGTGCCGCTTCGCTCGCCTTTCTGCTGGCCCACGCGCCGTTGCTGGAGCAGTCCGTGCCCGAGTTCCTGGGGCTGTTCGAACGCGTGCTGTACGCCCTGCTCTACGCACAACTCTTCGCCGTCACCGCGATGGCCCGATCCGAGGTGGCCGCATGACGATCC
Source organism: Amycolatopsis sp. NPDC059235 (assembly GCF_042754125.1). Lineage (NCBI taxonomy): Bacteria > Bacillati > Actinomycetota > Actinomycetes > Pseudonocardiales > Pseudonocardiaceae > Amycolatopsis > Amycolatopsis sp. NPDC059235. The sequence continues at coordinate 55,058 of NZ_JBHZAG010000006.1, read as the reverse complement.
TCGCCATCGCACTCGCCGTGCTCGGTGCGGTTTTCTTTTCCACCGGTGCGCTTCTGCAGCACGGCGTGGTCACCGGATTGTCCGGCCGGCCGCGGATCGGGGAGCTGATCCGGGCGCCGCGCTGGCTCGGCGGGCTCGCCCTGCTCGGGTCGGGGGCGGGCGTGCACGCGGTCGCACTGGGGATGGCCCCGCTGACCGTCGTGCAGCCGGTCGGGGTGATTGCCGTTGCGATTACTGCGATTCTCGACCGGCGGCGGCGGGATCTGCCCGCGGTCGCGGTCACCATGCTCGGCGTCGGGACGTTCGTCACCGTCGCCGCGGACAGCACCACGAGCACCGCGGTCGGCGCCGACGCGCAGACGCGCGCGGCATTGCTGGTGCTGGGGGCCGTGGCGTTGCTGACTTTGATCGGCGCGATTTCTTCCCGTCCGTCGATCCGCGGGCTGTGTTTCGGCGCGGCCGGTGGCGCCGCCTACGGCTTCGTCTCGGTGTTGATGCGAGCGGTTTCCCTCGAAGTCCAAGAGGGCACGGTCGATTTCAGCACCGCGGTGTCGGTCGCCGCGATGGTGACGGCGCTGCTGGCCGGCGGCTGGCTCGTGCAGCTGTCCTACCGGTGCGGTCCGCCGCACCTCGCCGTCGCCTGCCTGACCGTCGTGGATCCGCTGGTCGCGGTGGGTCTCGGCGCCGGGGTGCTCGGCGAAGCCACCCACCTCGACGCCACGGCGACCGCGGTCGCGCTGACCGCGGCGGTACTGGCCGTCGGCGGCGTCGCGGTGCTGAGCCGCAGCAGTTCTTCTCCTGTCCATTCCACCAGATCGGAGCACCCTGTGAACGACGACCGGGCTTTGCGCATCGTGGTCGCCGCCGAAACCTATCCGCCGGACGTCAACGGCGCGGCGCAGTTCGCGTACCGGCTGTCCGCCGGACTCGCCGGCCGGGGGCACGAGGTCCACGTGATCAGCGTCGACCCGGACGGCCCGGCGAGCACCGAAAGAGACGGCGACGTCGTGGTGCACCGGGTCCGGTCGCATCGCACCCCGTTCCACCGGACCTTCCGGATCGGCCTGCCCTGGGAGGTGAGCAAGGACGTGGCTGCGCTGCTGGAGGAGTTGCAGCCGGACCTTGTGCACGTCCAGGCGCATTTCGTGGTCGGCCGGTACGTCCTGAAGCACGCCGCGTCCAGGGGGATCCCGGCGGTCGCGACGAACCACTTCATGCCGGAGAACCTGTTCGGCCACGTGCGGGTGCCGATGTGGCTGCGCGGGGCGGCTTCGCGGTGGGCGTGGCGTGACCTGACGCGAGTGTTCTCGTCTGCGCGGGTGGTGACTGCGCCGACGCCGCGTGCGGTGGAACTGTTGCACGACAACGGCTTCCCGGAGCGTGCAGTCCCTGTGTCGTGCGGTATCGACATCGACCGCTACCGGTCGCGGAAGGTTTCGCGGACGTCCGACGATCCGACGGTGCTGTTCGTCGGACGGTTGGACGAAGAGAAGCGCGTCGACCAGCTGTTGCGTGCGGTCGCGCTGCTGCCCGGACTGCGTGCGGAGATCGTCGGCGACGGTTCGTGCCGTGCAGAGTGGGAGAAGCTGGCGGGCGAGCTCGGGATCGCCGACCGGGTGCGCTTCCGCGGGTTTGTGTCCGAAGAGGACTTGCTGGACGCCTACGCGGCCGCGGATCTCTTCTGCATGCCGGGCATCGCCGAACTGCAGAGCCTCGCGACGATGGAGGCGATGGCGGCCGGGAAGCCGGTGGTGGTCGCGGACGCGATGGCGTTGCCGCACCTGTGCCGTCCGGGCTACAACGGCTGGCTGTTCGAGCCAGGCAACGTGGGGGAGCTGGCCGAGCGGCTGCACGCGGTCGTCGCCGACCCGGCGACGTTGGCGCGGATGGGGGCGGCGAGCGGCAAGATGATCGCCGGGCACGCGCTGGAGTCCTCTTTGGACTCCTTCGAGGCCTGCTACGCCGAGGCGATGGGCCGGGTCGCGGCGGTGCCCGCGGCCGCCTGAGGCCATCGGGGGGAACTGGGGGATGGCCGGGTTCGCCGGACGAAGGGGAGGGATCCGGCGAACCCGGCCGGACTCTACGCGAGAGTGATCGCGTAGAGCTGGACCCGCGGGTCGTTCGGCAGGCTCACCGACTGGACGGTCTTGGCTCCGTCCACTGTGGAGAAAATGCCGAAGAGCCGCACCGGCGGACCGTCGACGCCGCTGCCCGCCTTGATCCGGTGCGGCATATCGAGCGCGACGGTCGTGCCGGACGGCGTCGACCCGGCCCAGTCGCCGAACGCCACCGGGAGATCCGCGCTGGATCCGTCGCTGTAGTGCACGGTCAGCGAAGTGGACACCGGACCGTTGTGCGACGAGCCGATCAGCTGGACCGCCTGGTGCTTCCCGGCGGGCAGCAGCAGCGATTGCCCGCGTGCTTCCACGAAGTTCGCGGCAGTGCCGGTCGGGTCGGGCGCAGCGTAGGTAACTCCATTGTGGACAAAGGTGCCAGCTGGCGGCATCAGAGCGGCGTCGTAGCTCCAGCCGCCGCCGTCGAAGTTGCCCTCCGTGGACGCTGCGACGGTCGCGGTCCCGTCATGGTTGCGGTCGTGGCTGAGATCGACCGCGCACTGGGTTCCGGACGTCGTCGCGCACACCGTCGGTTCGCGGACCTCGATGCTCGTGGTGCGGGTGACGGTGTTCGCGCCCGGGCCGGATGCCTTGAGCTGCACCGAATACGTGCCGACTGGCGTGTTCGCCGGAACGGTCACCGAGACCGGCGCGGTCTTCTGCGTCGGCAGCCGGAAGGACCACAAGAGCTGCAGCGGATCGGTCTGCACCCGCCAGCCGGACGGTGCCGACGAGGTCACGAAGACCGGTTGCGCTCCGGGTTTCTGACCGAGCACGTCGAGGTTCAAGTGGACAGTCTGCGCCGAGGATTGCTGCGGCAGCACCACGGAACTCGGCCGCAAGGTCGCGTCCACGTGCCGACGCAGATCGCCGGTGGCCTTGTTGACCGACGGCGGCTCCGTTCCCGGCTGTGTGCCCCAGTTCGACGGCGTCGCGCCGACTTGGTAGGCGAGCTGGCCGCCGTGTGAGACCGCGGACCAGTCGAGCCAGGTCTGCCGGACGTCCCGGCCGTCGAGCGAAACGCTTTGCACGTAACGGTTCGCGTCGCTCGCGCCGGGCGCGGTGACGGTCAGCGTGCCGCCCTGCTTGCCCTCGTACTGTCCGATCTGGACAGTCGCCGACTCGAACTGCGGACTGGACACGGCGAGGAAGTTCGCGCCGCTCATCGTCGGGTACAGGCCGAGCGAGGAGAAGACGTACCAGGCGGACATTGTGCCGAGGTCGTCGTTGCCGGTCATGCCGTCCGGGCCGGTGGTGAACAACGTCATCGCCGCGCGGACGACGGTCGCGGTCTTCGCCGGGGCGCCGACCCAGTTGTACATGTACGGGGAGAGCAGGTCGGGTTCGTTGTTGGGGTTGTAGGTGGCCTTGGCGTAGTAGTCGTACGGGCTGGCGATCCAGTCCTTGCGCGCGGTGCCCGCCGGGTCCTTGAGCAGGTTGTCGTAGGCGAAGAAGGAGTCGAGCCGCTTTTCGGTCGCCTGCTTGCCGCCCATCAACGCGGTCAGCCCGGCCGGATCCTGCGGAACGAGCCATTGGTACTGGTAGGCGCCGCCTTCGTGGAACTGATGGTCGGCGTCGACCGGGTTGTACGGCGTGAGCCAGGTGCCGTCCGTGGTGCGCGGGCGGAATTGCTTGTCGGCGGCGTTCCAGACGTTGCGGTACCACTGGCCGCGGTCGGCGAACATGCGCGCGTCGGCTTGGTGGCCCAATCCCTTGGCCATCAACGCGAGCGCGGCGTCGGCGGCGGAATACTCCATGGTCGCCGAGGTCGGGTGCTCGCAGTCGTTGTCGCCGCCCTTGGCCGCGCAGTCCTTGCCGAGGGTGAGGCCGCTCGGAATGTAGCCGCGGTCGTTGTAGTAATTCACGCCGGAGCGCCCGTTGTACGGCGAATCGGCGGGTGGGGTGCTGGTCGCGTTCTTCTTGAGCAGCCCGTACGCCTCGTCTTCATGACCGGCCAGCAAGCCCTTCGACCAGGCTTCGACGAGGAACGGCGTTACCGGGTCGCCGGTCATGATGTTCGTTTCGCTGCCCGCCAGCGCCCATCTCGGCAGCCAGCCGCCGTCGCGGCCGATCGACAGCACGGACAGCGCGACATCGCGGGCTACCTGCGGTTCCAGCATTTCGAGCAGCTGGTTCTGCGGGCGATAAGTGTCCCAAAGGGAGAAGTTCTGATACGGCGTGTAGCCGTTGGCGCGGTGGACCTTGCCGTCGAAACCGGCGTAGTCGCCGCTGATGTCGCCGGCCAGGTTCGGGTGCAGCTGCGCGTGATAAAGCGAGGTGTAGAAGGCGGTCTGCCGTTCGGTGGTGCCGCCGCTGATCTTGATCGCGCCGAGCCGGTCCGCCCACTGCTTGCGCAATGCGGTGCGGGTGGCGTCGAAGTCGTAGCTGTCGCTGGTTTCTTTCGCGAGGTTGTCCCGCGCGCCCGCGAGACCGGTGTAGGAGAGCCCCACCTTGAGGACGACATCGTGGTCAGTGGTGGCGTCGAAGCTGACCCACGCGCCATTGCCGCCGGTACCCGCGGCGTCGCGGTTGCCCGCGGTGCGGGTGGTGCCGCGCCAGGTGCCGTAGGAGGCGAACGGGCGGTCGAAGGTCGCGGTGAAGTAGACGGTGTGCTCGTCGTGCCCGGCGCAGAAGCCGCCCGCGCGCACGCGACCCTCGAGGGTCCGGTCGCCGACGACGTGGATTTCGGAATCCTTCACGGACTGGTTCGCCTGGCCGGTGTTGAACAGCACGTTGGCCTGGCCGGTCGACGGGAAGGTGTAGCGCTGCCAGCCGGTGCGCGGGGTGGCGGTGAGCTCGGCGTTGACGCCGTACTTCTTCAGCCCGACGCGGTAGTAGCCGGGCTCGGCCTTCTCGTCGTCGTGGCTGTACTCGGATTTGTAGGAGTTCTTGTCGACGGAATCGACGGCGCCGGTGGTCGGCATGACCGGCAGCTCGCCCATGACGCCGCAGCCGACGCCGGAGAGGTGGGTTTGGCTGAAGCCGTAGATCGAGTTCTGCTGGTAGTCGTAGCCGCCCTGGCCGCCGGTGTCGGGGCTGACCTGGACCATGCCGAAGGGGGCGCTGGGTCCGGGGAAGGTGTTGCCGAAGTTTTGGGTGCCGACGAATGGGTTGACCAGGGAGACCGGATCCGCGGCGCTGGTGGCTGCGGTGGCGGTGGCGGTTGTGCAGGGGGCCAGTCCGGTTGCCACGAAGGCTGCCGCCGCGAGTGCGGCCGCCCGTCTCTTCTGCGACCACATGGACGCGTTACCTCCAGGGCTGACAACGTTGTCATCGTGCGAACCGGTGCGGAGGCGACCGGCTGGTGAGCAGCTTGTCATCCTGGAGGGGGTTTGAGAAGGGCGACAACGGGACAGCTTCCGGGCCCGCGTTCCAGGGCCCTCGCTGACTTTGATTCCGCCGCGGTTGTCTTCCCGGTCAACCATGGTTCGTGAGGGTTCCCCTCACGGCCCGCCGGTTCCGGCAATCGCGGCACTTCCCGTGCTCCGCCTTCCGGAGGGTTCGCTTCCCGCTCAGCCTCGGTTCGTGAGGGTTCGCCTCACGTAACCGTGGTGCGGTGGGGCCCCGCACCCCGAAGCTTGATTGTGCTGACGGTCTGGGGGTGCTTGTCAAGGCGGGAAAGATGCCTTGACAAGCACCCCCAGACCGCAGGGACGCTTCGTATCGGGGTGCAGGGCGGGGGCCGGGTGCCTCGATGGTTGGGTGCACCGGAGTCTGTGGGGATCGTGGTTCGTGAGGGTTCCCCTCACGGAATCAGAGTCCCTCAGGGTTCCCCTCACGGACTGCTAGCTCCGGCAAACGCAGCACTGCCTGTGCGCCGCCGTCGGGCAGGTTTTCGAACTTCAGTTCCGCCCCTAGCACTCGCGCTTGCGCGACTGCGATCGTCAGCCCTAGCCCGTGTCCGCCGCTGCGGGCGTCTGTGCCGGTTCGGAATCGTGCGGGTCCTTCCCGGAGCAGGACTTCCGGGTAGCCCGGGCCTCGGTCGCCGACCACTACACATCGGCCATCCACCGTCACCGTCACCGGCGCGGCTCCGTGTTTGGCCGCGTTCGACAGCAGGTTCGCCAGGATTCGTTCCAGTCGTCGGGGATCCGTCCGCACCTGGACTGCGCGAGGAGCCACCGCGTCTGGTACTCGGCGCCGCACGAATTCCGCCAAGTCGATCTCCGCCAGGTCTGCGCGCTCGGCGGCGGTGTCCAAGCGAGCCACCTCCAGTACGTCCTCCACCAGCGATCGCAGTGCGGCGACTCGGTCGCGGACCAGTTCGGCCGGGCGTCCGGGTGGCAGCAGTTCGGCGGCGGTTACCAGGCCGGTCACTGGGGTTCGCAGTTCGTGTGCGATGTCTGCGGTGACCCGTTGTTCCGCGGCCAAGCGCGCTTGCAACGCGTCCGCCATCGCGTCGACTGCTTGGGCGAGATCGGCCGTTTCGTCTCGCGGACGCGGGCCGATTGCGTCGCGCACCCTCGCTGGCGCGCCGTTCGCGACGTCTCGGGCGGCGTCGGCGGCCCGTCGGAGCCGGCGTGCCATTCCGGCGCCGAGCACGACACCCAGCAGGGCACCGGCGACGGTCACGACAGCGGAACCGGCCAGCAGCTCCTGGTCCAAGGTGGCCAGTGCCTGAGTTTGCGACGCGTAACTGGTCCGGACCGAGACGATGTGTCCGCCGGTTTCGGCGGCAGCCCACAGAACCGGACCGTCCAAATAGGTCGCTCGGTTGCCGCCGCGGACGGCGTCGCGCAGGGGGGCGGGCAGGGTCGGATCGTCGAATTGGCCGTCGACACCGGGGTTGCGCAGAAGCAGCTGGATCCATTCGTCCTGCGCATGCCGCGCCTGCTCGGCTTGGGTGCGCGCGAATTGCTGGTGCACCAGCAAACTCAACGTCACCGCGACCGCGGCCGACACGAGGGTCACCGCTGCGGTCAGCCGCCACCTCAGCGTGGCGGGGAAGAGTTTCACGGCTCGGCGCGGAGCTTGTATCCGAAGCCCCGCACGGTCTGCAGCCGTTCCTGGCCGATCTTCACGCGCAGCCGCTGCACGTGGACGTCGACCACGCGCGTATCGCCGCCCCACGCGTAATCCCAGACGCTGGCCAGCAGGGTGTCCCGGCTGAGCACAGTCCCGGGCGATTCGGCGAAGCGCAGCAGCAGCCGCAGTTCGGTGGGGGTCAGGTCCACCGGCTGGCCGGCCCGGCGCACGTCGAGCCCGGCGCGGTCGATTTCGAGGTCGCCGAAGCGGACGAACGCGTCCTCCTCGGGCCCGGACCAGCCGCTTCGCCGCAGCACCGCCTGGATCCGGGCGATCAGCACCGCGGTGTCGAACGGCTTGGTGACGTAATCGTCGGCGCCGGCTTCGAGGCCGAGCACGACGTCGACCGCATCGTCGCGGGCGGAGACCATCAGCACCGGCGTCCGGCTTTCCTCGCGGATCCGCCGGCACAGGCTGACGCCGTTGAGCCCGGGCAACATCACGTCGAGCAACGCCACGTCCGGCGGCCGCGCGCGGAACTGGTCCAGCCCGGCGAGCCCGTCCGCGGCCGTCGAGACCCGGAACCCGGCGCGTTCGAGCGCGAGCTGCGTCGCCTCCCGGATCACGTCGTCGTCCTCGACGAGCAGTACCTGCGTCATGTCCCCTCTCACTCCGGCGAGAAACCGGTGCCGGTCCAGCGGTAGCGGGCCACCCCGTTGTTCGGTCCGGTCGCCGACATCGTGGCCAGCTGCCCGTCGAGCACAGTCAGCATGGCGCCGGAGTTCTCCAGCCTGAACAGCTGTTTCCCGCCGATGGTGTAGACGTAGCCGCCGAGGTACGCGCCGACCGGCACACCTGTCGCGCCGCTGCTGCCGGTGCCCGGTGCGCCGACCGCGCCGCACGGATAGACGTTCACCACGACGTCGACCTCGCCGGTCAGCTCGTGGTAGGCGGTGCTGACGGGATACGACCCGGCGGTCGGACCGTACGGACACGGCCGCAGCGCCGCCTTCGTCCTGGCGCTGACCGTCGGATCCGCGCGCAGCAGCGCGACCGCGTCGACGGTCGGGCCGCGCGGGTTGTTCGCCGGTGCCGGGGCTGCCGCCGCCGGTGGAGCCGGCCCGGCGACGCGCACACCGTCCACATCGGAGCAAGCGGTGAGCGACAACAGCGCAATCGCCGCGACCACTGTCCTCCGCATGCTTCGCACAGTAGCCATTTTGCCGTCCGCACGCTGTTCGGGGAGCGCTGTTACAAAACCGATGGGTTTCCTCCGGCCGGCTGCGACGCGATTCCCGGCGGCCGGTGATCCGCCGTTCCTACTTTGGCGGGGAATCGACCAGGGAGGAGTCCGATGAGGACGGAAACGGTGCGGGACCCGGCGGAAACGCGGGTGCCGAAGGGACGGTTGCTGGGCGTGGACGCGGTCCGGGCGCTGGCGATCGTCGGGGTGTTCATCGAGCATTTCTTCGCGAGCGGCTGGCTCCACGGCGGACCGCCCCAGGCGGCCCCGGGGTTCCTGACCTGGCTGAACGTGCAGACGTCGTCCCGGGCGATGAGCCTGTTCGTGCTGCTGTTCGGGCTGTCCGCGGCGTTGATGACCGGCGGCGCGACCCCGGATGAGGGGAACGAGAAGTGGCGCGCCCGCGGCAGGCTCGCGGTCCGGGCGGTGGTGTTGTTCCTGCTCAGCCTGGCGATCGACGAGTACGGCATGTCCGTGATCGAGTACTACGCGGTGCTCCTGCTGCTTCTGCTGCCGCTTACCCGGCTGCGCGCGCGGACGTTGTTCGTTCTCTCCGGAATCGCCGTGCCCGCGATGACGCTTTACGCGTTCTGGGTGTTCAACGCCCATTCCGACTGGATGATGTCCGGGTCCGAAACGGCGAGCGGCCTCGCGATCTTCGGGCATCCCGAACAATGGGGCGAGTTCTTCAAGGGGATGGTGTTGTTCGGCGGCGGTTTCCAGGTCGCCTACGGCCTGCCTTTGGCATTGGCGGGAATGGCGATCGGCCGCCTCGACCTTCGCGCGCACCAGGTCCGGATCCGGTTGCTGTACACCGGTTTCGTGCTTGCCGCCGCGTCGATCCTCGGTTCGTGGATCGCCACCTATCCGCTGGGCGGAGCCGAAGCGATCGCGACGACCCCGCCGCCTGGGATGCCGTGGCAGGTGCTGCTGGCGATGCCGCCGGACGGATCGCTGTACGCCACCAGCCCGCTCGGCATCGTGCTCATGATCGGCGTCGCGATGGTGCTGCTCGGCGGACTGCTGATCGCCTTGGACCGGCCGCTGAGCCGTCGTGCGCTGTGGCCGCTCGCCGCGGCCGGCGGAATGGCTTTTACCTGGTACGCGGCCCATTTCGCGGTCCTGAAGCTGGTGCCGAAGCCGTATTCGTTCGTGTTCCTGGTGACGGTGGTCGCGGTGATGCTGGCCGCGTCGGTGGCGTGGCGGCATTGGCGGCGGCGCGGTCCGCTGGAATGGCTGGTGCACCGGGCGACGCTGCTCGTGCCCTGAGGTTCAGCGGGCAGCGACCAGTTCCCGGCGGTGGGTGGCCAGCAAAGTGCAGCCGACCGCCGCCGCGTAGCCGAGGGCGACCACCGTCATCGGGACGCTCAGCGACATCGTCGAGCCCGCAGTGAGCAGGCTGCCGAGCACCGCGGTGCCCAACGCGCCTCCGGTCTGGCGGGCGGTGTTCAGGACGCCGCTGGCCAGACCGGTGTGCTCCTCGGGCGGCGTCGACATCGCGACCGACGTCATCGCCGGCATCGCGATCGAGCAGCAGCACAGCACCACTCCGCCCGCCACCACCAGCGGCACCGAATCGGCCGTGGCCAGCAGGACCGCGCCGAGTCCGGCGAGGCTGAACCCGGTCAGCATCGGGACGCGGGGGCCGAACCGCGCGGTGAGCCGTCCGCTGGCGGTGGCCCCGATGCCGATCGCGATGGTGAGCGGGAGCGTCAGCATGCCGGTCGCGTAGGCGGACTGGTGGAGCGGGCCTTGGAGGAACAGCGACAGGCAGAGCAGGGTGCCGTAGAGGCAGAAATTGAAGAGCAGCCCGGCGGTGCTCGCGGCGGAGAACGGGCGGGACGAGAAGATCGCCAGCGGCAGCATCGGATCGCGGCGGCGTCGTTCGACCAGGAGGAACGCGAGCCCGGTCAGCAGGCCGGCGGCGATCAGCGGGACAGCCCAGCTCGACCGGCCGACCTGGATCAGCCCGCCGGCGAGCGCGGACAGCGCGACGGTGCCGAGGACCAGCCCGTACGGATCGAGGCGACGGTTCCGCTGCGGCGACTCGACGACGTAACGGCAGGTCAGCGCGATAGCGAGCGCGGCGACCGGGAGGTTGACCCAGAAGATCGCCCGCCAGTCGGCCAGCGCGATGAGCACGCCGCCGGCCACCGGGCCGGTCGCGAGGCCGATGGCCGCGATGCCGCCCCACAGGCCGAGCGCGTGCGCCCGCGCTCGCGGTTCGGGGAACTGCCGGACGATCAGCGCGAGCGAGCACGGCAACAACGCGGCCGCACCGACACCCTGCAGCGTGCGCGCGACGATCAGCACCGAGATGGTCGGCGCCAGCGAACACAGCGCGGACCCGACTCCGAACCCGACGGTCCCCAGGACGCACACCCGCCGCGAGCCGTAGCGGTCGCCGAGCGAGCCCGCGGTGAGCATGCCCGCGGCCAGCGCGATGGTGTAGCTCGCGATCACCCATTGCTCACCGCCCAGCCCGCCGCCGAGGTCGCGCCGGATCGCTTCGACGGCGACGTTCACCACGGTCGCGTCGAGCTGGACGATGAAGAACGGCAGGCAGAGCGCGATCAGTGCCAGTCGTTGCCTGCGTGCGGAGTTCGTTGCGGTCACGGGAAAAGGGTGACCCGGGAATGGTTCGGTGTGGGCCGAAGCGTCAGAGGTAGTGCCGTTGGTTCCGCTTCTCTTCGGCGTAAGTCTCGTAAGCCGCGCTCGTCGAGTCCAAATCGGACACTTCGCTCACCGGAACCTCCCACCATGCCGACCCGGGCGGGTTGGGCGCGAGCGGATCCGTCTCCACGTGCACCACTGTCGTCACCGGATTCGCCTTGGCCTGCTTCAAAGCCGCCCGGAACTCGTCCACAGTGGACGCGCGCAGCACAGTCGCGCCGAGGCTCGCCGCATTGGCCGCGAGGTCGACCGGAAGCACGTCGCCCTCCAGCAAACCGTTCTCGGCGCGATACCGGTAAGACGTGCCGAACCGTTGCGAGCCCAATGATTCCGAGAGCGACCCGATCGAGGCGAACCCGTGATTCTGCACCAGCACGATGATCACCTTGAGCCGTTCGGCGATCAGCGTGACGATTTCCTGCGCCATCATCAGATACGAACCGTCGCCGACGAGCACGACGACTTCCCGCTCCGGCGCGGCCAGCTTCACTCCGACGCCCGCGGCGATCTCGTATCCCATGCAGGAGTAGGCGTATTCCACGTGGTACGCCTTGGGGTCTCTGGCCCGCCACAGCATCTGCAGGTCGCCGGGCATGGAACCGGCGGCGTTGAGCACGACGTCGCTGTCGTCGAGCGTGCGGTTGAGCGCGCCGAGGATCTCGCTTTGCGCGGGCAGAGGAGCGTGGCCGAGGTCGAAGCAGGCGTCGGCGGTGCGGTTCCAGTCGTCGGCGAGTTGCCGGGTCCGCGCGCGGCAGGCGTCGGGGACCTGCCAGCCGGACAGCGCGGTCGACAAGGCTTCCAGGCCGCGCCGGGCGTCGCCGACCACCATCTCGGCGGAGTGTTTCGCGGCGTCGAACCGGGCGACGTTGAGGTTCACGAACCGCACGTCCGGGTTGCCGAAGACGGTGTGCGAGGCGGTGGTGAAATCGCTGTAGCGGGTGCCGATTCCCAGGACGACATCGGCTTCCGCGGCCAGTGCGTTCGCCGCGGAAGTGCCGGTGGAGCCGAGACCGCCGACCGCGCACGGGTGGTCCCACGGCACCGCGCCCTTGCCCGCGTGGGTGTCCGCCACGGGGATCCCGGTCGCCGAGGCGAACGCGCGCAGCTCCGGCCAGGCTTCGGAGTACACGACACCGCCGCCCGCGACGATCAGCGGTGCTTTCGCGGAACGCAGCAGTTCAGCGGCGCGGGCCAAGGCTTCTGGTGCGGGACCCGGGCGGTCGATGTGCCAGACGCGGCGGCGGAAGAAGTCCTCCGGCCAGTCGTAGGCCTCCGCCTGGACGTCTTGCGGCAGCGCAAGCGTGACGGCGCCGGTCTCCACCGGATCGGTCAGCACGCGCATGGCGGCGAGCGCGGCCGGGATCAGCTGTTCGGGGCGGGTGATCCGGTCGAAGTACTTGGACACCGGACGGAAGGCGTCGTTCACCGAGACGTCGCCGTAGCGTGCGTCTTCCAGTTGCTGCAACACGGGATCCGGTCCCCGGCCAGCGAAAACGTCGCTTGGCAGCAACAGCACGGGAAGCCGGTTCGTGGTGGCGAGCGCGGCACCGGTGATCATGTTCGTGGACCCGGGGCCGGTGGACGCGGCGCAGGCGAACGTCTGGAGCCGGTTGCGCATTTTCGCGAACGCGGTCGCGGCGTGCACCTGGCCTTGTTCGTTGCGCGCGAGGTAGTAGGGGAGCTCGCCGGTGTGCGCGGCCTGCAGCAGGGCCTGGCCGAGCCCGGCGACGTTGCCGTGCCCGAAAATCCCGAAGCAGCCCGGAATCAGCCGGTGTTCGACGCCGTCGCGTTCGGAATACTGGTTGGCGAGGAAGCGCACCAGGGCTTGTGCGGTGGTCAGCCTCATCGTGCGCCTCCGAACGGCAGCCGCGGGTCGACGGCCTGGGACTCCCAGGTCTGGCGCACCCAGGCATGGGCGGGGTCGTCGCAGATCAGCCACGCTCGTTCGGGTCCGGGACCGGCCATCACGTTCAGGTAGTAGAGGTCGTAGCCGGGGGCGGCCATCGACGGCCCGTGCCAGCCGTGCGGAATCAGCACGACGTCGCCGCTGCGGACCTCTTCCAAGACGTCGATCGGGCGCTCGTCAGTGCCGTAAACGCGCTGGTAGCCCATGCCGCCGCCGGCGACCTCGAAGTAGTAGATCTCCTCGAGTTCGCTTTCGCCCTCGCGTGCCTCGTCGTGCTTGTGCGGCGGGTAGGACGACCAGTTTCCGCCCGGCGTAAGCACTTCGCAGACGAGCAGCTGGTCGGCGTCGAAGGTGTGCGGGAGGCAGTAGTTGTTGACCTGGCGACTGCAGTTTCCCGCGCCGCGCAGCTCGGTCGGCACGTCCTTTGCCGGGCCGTATCGGGCGGGCAGCCGCTTCGAGGTTTTCGCCGACGGCAGCGCGAATCGACCTCGGCCGGTCACCGTTGCTTCGGCATCCCTTGGCAGGTAAGCGAAATCGGTGACCGCGTCGAATACGCCGGTGCGACCGGTCAGCTCGAACTTCGCACCGTCGACCGACACCGTGCAACTGCCGGACAACGGAAGCACGAGCGTTTCCGCGTCGCCGGTGGAGAAAGTTTCGGTGCCGTCGAGTTCCAGCACACGCAGACCGGAGTAACCCCATCCGGCTGATTCGGGAGTGATGACAAGGCTGAACTGGCTCACAACAACCCCACCGCCGTATCGACCGCCTTGGCCACGTCGCCGTCGTGCGGATAGAGCAGCGACCGCCCGACCACCAAACCTTGCACCGTCGGCAACGCCAACGCCTCCTGCCAGGACGCGAACGCCGCGTCCGGATCGGTCACCTCGCCGCCGAGCAGCACGGCGGGCAGCGTGGAGGCGGCCAGCACGCGCTCCATCTCGGCGACCACCGGCAGCTTCAGCCAGGTGTAGGCCGACGTGTGGCCGAGCCCGGACGCGATCGTGATGGACCGGATCACCGCCTCGGGGGAGAGGTCGTTCTTGATCTTCCCGTCGATCCAGCCGGACAGGAACGGTTCGACCATCGCGAGCAGCTTCCGCTCGGCGAGCGAGTCGATGGCCTTCGCGGTGTTCTCCAGGACGCTCGGCGTCGCCGGGTCCTCCAGGCAGATCCGGGTGAGCATCTTGCCGCCGTCGAACCGCATCCGCGCGATGGTTTCCGCGTCGTAGCAGGCGAACCGGTCGTCGATCTCGAAACTCGACCCGGCCAGCCCGGTGCGGTTCATCGACCCGAGCACGGTCTTGCCGTCCAGCACGCCGAGGAGCAGCAGGTCGTCGATCACGTCCGGCGTCGCGAGCACGCCGGTGACGCCGGGGCGTTCCAGCGCGAGACACAGCCGCTCCAGCAACTCGCCGCGATCGGCCATCGCCAGCGGATCCGCGCCGACCGCGTTCGCGCCCCGGGCGGGATGATCGGCCGCGATGATCATCGCCGCGCCCTTGTCGTTGAACGGCGATTTCGCCCGCAACCGGGCGGCGGCCGCCTCCGCGATCGCGTCCGGATCGTGCACGCGTTTGGCGACGATCCTTTCGACGATGTTCATTCCGTGCCTCCGAGCCTGCGCAGGACCTGGTCTTCCGTCGGCATCGCGTCCGAGCAGGCGAGTTCCCCGGCGACGTGCGCGCCCGCGGCGTTCGCGAACCGCATGATCCGCTCGATGCCCCAGCCGGACAACAGCCCGTGCACCAAAGCGCCGCCGAACGCGTCACCCGCGCCGAGGCCGTTGACGACCTCCACCGGCACCGGCGGCACCTCCACCTCGCCGGTGTCGTCCACCGCGAGCACGCCCTTCGGCCCCTGTTTCACCACTGCAAGCGAGATGCCGTTGTCCCGTAACGCTTTCGCTGCGTCTCGAGGCTCACGCACAGCCACCGCGGTTTCGCATTCGTCGAGGTTGCCGACCGCGACCGTCGCGTGTCCCAGCGCCTTGCCGGCCCATTCGCGCGCCTGCTCGCGGGACTCCCAGAACATCGGCCGGTAGTCGAGGTCGAGGACGGTGATTCCCTTGCGGCCACGGGCTTCCAGCGCGGCGAGCGTGGCCGAGCGGCTCGGTTCCTGCGACAGCCCGGTCACCGTCGCCCAAAAGACTTTCGCCGAACGGATCGCGTCGAAATCCAGGTCGCCGACCGCGATGTCGAGGTCCGGCGCCTTCGGGAAACGGTAGAAGTAGAGCGGGAAATCGTCTGGCGGGAAGACCTCGCAGAACGTGACCGGTGTCGGCAGCCGCGGCGAGGCGCCGACGAACCGGGCGTCCACGCCGTATCCGGCGAGCGCGCGGCGAAGGAACCGGCCGAACGGATCGTCGCCGGTTTTGGTGATCACCGCGCTGCGACGGCCGTACCGGGCGGCGGCGACCGCGACGTTGGTCGCGCTGCCGCCGAGGTATTTGCCGAACGTGGTGACGTCCTCCAGGCCGACGCCGGTCTGCAGCGGGTAGAGGTCCACCCCGATCCGGCCCATCGTGACGAGGTCGAACCCCGTGGTCATCGCGTCCTCCTCGCAGGCTGTGCTCCGACCGTGCCCCGTTCCCGAGGACTTTGTCAAGACATATGGACATACGCGGGGTAGGCTGCGGCGATGAGCACCAGTCCGGCCTGGGACCCGGTCCGCGGGATCGCGGTGGACC
The DNA here is from genome assembly GCF_042754125.1 of Amycolatopsis sp. NPDC059235. Classification (NCBI taxonomy): domain Bacteria; kingdom Bacillati; phylum Actinomycetota; class Actinomycetes; order Pseudonocardiales; family Pseudonocardiaceae; genus Amycolatopsis; species Amycolatopsis sp. NPDC059235. Next base: position 39,468 of record NZ_JBHZAG010000006.1, on the reverse strand, counting down.
CGGCGAGCCCCGAGCCGCTGTACTTCCAGGTCGCGCGCCAATTGCACGCCGCGATCGACGACGGCCGCCTCCCCGCGGGCTCCCGGCTGGCGAACGAACTCGACCTCGCGGCGGGGCTGCGGCTGTCGAGGCCGACGGTGCGGCAGGCGATCCAGTCGCTGGTCAACCAGGGTCTGCTGGTGCGCAAACGCGGCGTCGGCACCCAGGTGGTGCGCACGAAGGTCGCCCGGCCGCTGCGCCTGAGCAGCCTCTTCGACGACCTCGCCGGACTGGGCGAGACGCCGTCGTCGCGGGTGCTGGTCAACCGCGTCGAACCGGCCGATGCCGAGACCGCCGCTGTGCTGGAGGCTCCCGGGCTGAAGCAAGTGCGCCGGTTGAAGCGGATCCGCTGCACGGGAGGCGAACCGCTGGCGGTCATGAACAATTGCCTCCCGGACGGCATTCTCGACGTCGAGGACGACGAATTGCGTTCGCAGGGGCTCTATCAGCTGCTACGGCAGGCGGGGATCCGGCTGCATTCGGCGCAGCAGAGCATCGGCGCGCGGCTGGCGACCGAGGAAGACGCGGCGCAGTTGGAAGAATCGCCCGGTGCGGCGTTGTTGACGATGCAGCGCACGACGTACGACGAAACGGGCCGGGTGGTCGAATACGGCTGGCACGTTTACCGGGCGTCGCGGTATTCGTTCAATCTGCCGCTGACGCACGGTCCGCAGTAGAAGGTTCCCTGCGGACCGCCTCGTCTGCTTGGTCAGTCCTCCCGGTCGTGCACGCGGGTGAAGTCCGGCTTCCGCCGCTCGCGGTGCGAGGCGAGCCCTTCGCGGACCTCCGGACCGGCGAAACCGTAGAACTCCAGGGCCAGCGAGGAGTCGAAAATCGCGCCCGCGAGCTGCCGGTACCAGAGGTTGAGGCTCTGCTTCGTCCAGCGGATCGCGTTTGGCGCGCCGTTGGCCAGCTCGTGCGCGATCTCCCGCGCGGTGGGCAGCAGCCCGGCCTCCTCCTCGACGCACAGCGACACGAGCCCGATCCGCTCGGCCTCCGCTCCGGTCATCGGACGGCAGGTCATCAGGTAGTACTTGGCTTTCGCCATCCCGCACAGCAGTGGCCAGCACACCGCCGCGTGGTCGCCTGCCGCCACGCCGAGCCGGGTGTGGCCGTCGATGATCTTGGCGTTCGCGGCGGCCACCGAGATGTCCGACAGCAGCCCGGCGACCAGGCCCGCGCCGACCGCCGGGCCGTGGATCGCGGAGACGGTCGGCTTCGAGCAGTCGATGACGTTGTAGACGAGGTCGCGGGCCTCGCGCATGGTCCGCGAACGGGCCTCGAAGTCGTTCGCCAGCTTCTCGACCAGGTCGAACGATCCGCCCGCGGAGAACCCCTTGCCCTCGCCGCGCAGCAGGACCGCTTTGACGTCGGGGTCGCGGTCGAATTCGCGCCAGATGTCGGCGAGTTCGCCGTGCGCGTCCTCGCTGACCGCGTTGAGATGCGGAGCGTCGAGGACGAGTTCGATGACGCCGTCCTCGTCCGGTCCGTCGACCCGCAGGTTCTCGAACTGCGCGTAGCGGCTCATTCAGCTTCCCTCCGTCGTCCGGAACACCTGCGCCACCTTGCCATCGCCGCGGACACTGCCGCCAGATCACGTGCCTTCTTCGGACAGTTCGACGGCGAGGCTGGTGCTCGGGCCGGAGGGGCCGAGCAGGTCGAGCGCGACCGAACGGGCGCCGGGGCTCGCCCGCAGTTGCGCGGGCTGTCCGCAGAACAGCGGGGCCTGGTTGCGGTGGCTGATCCGGCGCACCCGGGAGGCGGGGGAGTCGAGCCGCAGCACCTCGGCCAGCGCCAGCGACATCAACGGGCCGTGCACGACCAGGCCGGGATAGCCCTCGACGCGGGTGGCGTACGGCCAGTCGTAGTGGATGCGGTGCGCGTTCGCGGTGGCCGCGGAGAACCGCATCAGCAGCGTCGGATCGGTGACGAATTCCCAGCTCTGCCCGTCGGTGCGGCGGAACGGCGACCCCACTGGCTCGAGTGCGGCGGCGGTTTCCGGGACCGCTGGCGCGGCGGGCGGCCCGGCCTCGCGGTAGAGCAGGTCCTGGCGCTCCTCGATGTACGGCGTTCCGTCCATTCCGGACAGTTCCGTGCGCACCTGGACGACCACCAGTTTCCCGGAACGGCCAGGCTTTTCGGTGACCGAGTCCACAATGGATTTTCGGCGGACGGTCTCGCCGACCTTCGGCGCGCGGTGCGCCACGACCTCGCCGCCGGCGAACATCCGCCGCGGCAGGTCGACCGGCGGCAGGAAACCGCCGCGCGCCGGATGGCCGTCGAGGCCGAGCCGCGACGACACCGGCCAGCGCGCGAGCGCGACCCAATGCCACAGCGGCGGCAGTTCGTCGTCTATTTCCGGCGCGGGAAGCCCGTTGTCGAACAACGCCGCCAGCGCGGCGACCGGGCCGGGTTCGAGCACTTCTTCACTGGTGACGGCGTACGGTTCCCAGGCTTCCGGTGCGGACATGGGTTCCTCGGGTCTCGTTTCGGGGCGAGGCAGTCGGGCTGAATACTTTATCAGGACTGATCCGGTGTCCCGCTCGGTTCGGTGCGGGCGCGAGGCGCGGTCCGTTCGGGTTCATGCAGCATCTGGCCACTTTTGACCGCCAGGTCGGGATGGTCGGTGGCGGGCTTGAGCAGGGCGGCTTATGTAATACTTTATCTGGACAACCATCCGCCAGAGGGGGAGGCCGGGGCGATGCCCGAAACCACGGGCGCGGGACTGCGCCGCAGCGGTCCGGCGAACCTGAAAGCGCTGGCCGCGCACGAGATCCGGCGACGGGTCTTCTCCGGCCAATTGCGCGCCGGGGCGAAGATCGACCAGGAGGCGCTGGCGGACGAACTCGGGATCAGCAAGCTGCCTGTCCGGGAAGCGTTGATCACGCTCGACCACGAGGGCGTGGTGGAGCACATCGCCCGCCGCGGCGCGTTCGTGGCGAGGATGACGCGCGACGACATCCGCGATCACTACCGGGTGTTCGGCCTCGTTTCCGGTCTGGCGGCGGAGCGCGCGGCGAAGAACCTTTCGCCGGAAAGCCTGCAGGCATTGCACGATCTGGCGGACCGGATGGAGTCCGGAGTGGACCGCGGCGAACAGGAACGGCTGAACTTCGAGTTCCACCGGAGGATCAACTACGCCGCCGATTCCCGCCGCCTGGTCTCGATCCTGGGCATCCTCGCGAAAACGGTGACGCACGGGTTTTACGAGGCACACGAGGACTGGCCGGAAAAGGCGCACGACGACCACCGGAAGATCCTGAACGCGCTCAGCGCCCGGTCGGCTTCGCGGGCTCGGTCCATTGTGGAGAAACACTTCTCGGACGGCGGCGAGCGCGCGGTCTCCTTGCTGGAGAAGCAGGGCTTCTGGGACAACTGATCCCTGGCGTCAGCGCCGCTTCAGCAACTGTGCCAAGTGGACACCGCGCACTCCGGCCAGCTGATCGGCTTGCGTCCGGCAGGAGAAACCGTCGGCGAGGAAGACCGCGTCCGGGTTGTCGCGCAAGGCCGGAAGCAGCGCATTCTCCGCCACCGCGACGGAGACGTCGTAATGGCCGCGTTCCATGCCGAAGTTTCCGGCCAGGCCGCAACATCCGGCGAGAGTGTGCAGTTCCGCGCCGGTAGCGGCGAGCAGGGCGTGGTCGGCCTCGAAGCCCATAACCGAATGATGGTGGCAATGCGGCTGCGCGACCACTTTGACGCCGGACAGGTCGGGTGCTTGCCAGCCGGCTGTCTTGGCGAGGAGTTCGGAGAGCGTCGTGACGGCGGCGGAGACCGTTTTCGCGTCCGGATCGCCGGGGAACAGATCGAGCAGATCGGACCGCAGGACGGCGGTGCACGACGGCTCGACGCCGACGATCGGGAGCCCGGCCTGCGCGTAGGGGCGCAGCGTGTGCACGAGATCGCGGAGCTTCCGGCGGGCGGCGTCGAGCTGGCCGGTGGTGATCCAGGTGAGCCCGCAGCACGGCCGCCGCGGCGGGACGAGCACGCGGTACCCGGCGTCGGCGAGCACGGCCGCGACCGCTTCGGCGACCTCGGTGTCCATGCCGTCCGAGAAGGAATCCGCCCACAGCACGACTTCCGGCCCCTGCTCGCGAATCCTTCGCCGGGACCGGGTGAACGAGCGGCGGGCGAACCTCGGCGCCCGCCGACGAGTGTCCACTCCGGACAGTGCTAACAGGACCTTCTCGACCGGGCGGAGCGACATCAGGGCGTTGACGACGAGGGGGCCGAGCACCGGGATCCGGTGCAGCAAGCGGATCCAGTCCGGCAACCGACCCAGAGTGTAATGCGAAACGGGGCGGATCTTGTGCCGGTATTTCCGGTGCAGTGCTTCGGATTTGTACTGTGCCAGGTCCACTCCGGCCGGACAGTCGCTGCCGCAGGCCTTGCAGGACAGGCAAAGATCGAGCGATTCGCGCACCGCGTCGTCCGACCATCCCGACACCAGCGAGCCGTTCGCGACCTCCTGCAGCACGCGGGCGCGTCCGCGAGTGCTGTCCTTCTCGTCGCGGGTGGCGAGATAGGACGGGCACATGAAGCCGCCGGCCGCCCGGTTGTCGGCGCGGCATTTCCCGACTCCGACGCAGCGGTGCACGGCGCGGGTGAAGTCTCCGCCGTCGTGGGAGAAGGAAAATCCGCCCGCGACGACCGGAAGCGGATGTGCTTGCGGGCGGCGGAGATCCGCGTCGAGCGGGTGCGGCCGGACGACGACGCCCGGGTTGAGGAGGTCGCCGGGATCGAAGAGGTCTTTGACCGCACCGAACAGTTCGATCGTTTCGGCCGAGTACATCTTCGGCAGCAGTTCGCCGCGTGCCCGGCCGTCGCCGTGCTCGCCGGAGAACGAGCCGCCGTAACCGACGACCAGATCCGCGGCGGCGGTCATGAACGCACGGAACACCGACGCGTCCTGTTCGAGCGGCAGCCCGAGCCGGACGTGCACGCAGCCGTCGCCGAAGTGGCCGTACGGGAGTCCTTCAAGGCCGTATTCGTCCAGGAGAGCGTCGAAATCCCGCAGATACGCGCCGAGCCGTTCGGGCGGGACGGCGGCGTCCTCCCAGCCTGGCCACGCCTGCTCGCCGGTGGGAGTCCGGCCCGCGAGTCCGGCTCCGTCCTCGCGGATCCGCCACATGGCGGCGGCCTCGGCTCCTTGCGTCAGCACGACGTGATCGAGTGCTTGGGAGTCTTTGACGAGACGCTCGGCGTTGTAGCGGGCCTCGGTTTCGGTCTCGCCGCCGACTTCGATCATCAGCCAGCCGCCGCCGTCCGGAAACGCGGGCACGTTGCCGCGATGGTGGCGCACGAGGTCGACCAGCCGTGCGTCGAGCCCTTCGACAGCCAGCGGCCGGTGCGGCAACAGCCCGGGCACGACGTCGCCAGCCGTCGCCATGTCCGGGTAGCCGAGCACGACCAGCAGCCGCGCGGGGGAGATGTCGACCAGGTCGACGGTCGCTTCCAGCGTGACCGCCAGGGTGCCTTCGGTGCCGACCAGCGCGCGGGCGAGCGATCGGCCGTTCTCCGGCAGCAGGTGCTCGAGCGAGTAGCCGGAGACCTGCCGGCTGAACCGGCCGAATTCGGTGCGCAGCAAGCTGAGCCGGGTGTCGATCAGCTCGGCGAGGCCCGGCACCGCGCCGGACTGACCGGCGGTGAACTGCCGTCCGGTGCCGTCGACCACGCTCAGCTCGCGAACGTTGTCCGCGGTCCGGCCGTAGGCGATCGCGTGCGGCCCGCAGGCGTTGTTGCCGATCATGCCGCCGAGCGTCGCGCGGGCGTGCGTGGACGGGTCGGGACCGAACCGCAGCCCGTGCGGCGCGGCGGCGCGCTGGAGGTCGGCGAGGACGACGCCGGGCTGGACGACCGCGGTCCGCGCCCTCGGGTCGAGGTCGACAATGCGGTGGAGATGCCGCGAAAAGTCGACGACCACTCCCGGCCCGATCGCGTTGCCCGCGACCGACGTGCCCCCGCCGCGGCTGGTCAGGGGAACGCCGTGGCGGCGGGCGATCTCGAGGGCCGCGAGAACGTCCTCGGTTTCCCTCGGCAGGACGACGACCTGCGGGACGACGCGGTAGTTGGACGCGTCCGTGGAGTATTCCGCGCGACGGCGGACGTCGGCGTGGACCTCGCCGCGAACGTTCGCGCGGAGGTCGGCGAGCAGATCGTTTTCGGTGGACATCCCGGCTTGAATTTAGGTGTTTGAAACAGTGCCGTCAATCCGTACGCTGGCGCGATGACCTCGGGACGGAGGGGACCGCCGCCGGAACTTGCCCGGGTGCGGCGGGTGAGCGTGGTGGATTCGCTGGTCGAAGAGATGACCCGCAAAATCCTCGGCGGCGAATGGCCTCCCGGGACCGCGCTCCCGTCGCTGCGGCACTTCGCGGCGTCGGCCGGGGTGTCGATGCTGACCGTCCGAGAGGCAGTCCGGACGCTGCAGGCGCGCGGCTGGGTCGAGACGCGCCAGGGCGTCGGAACGTTCGTGCTGGAACCCTCGGCGACCCGGTTCGTCCCGTGGCAGCTGGGCGCTTCGGACGCGGCGGAGTATCGCGAGCTGGTCGAGGCCGGGGAAGCGATCGAATCGACCATCATCGCCCTGGCCGCCCGCCGCCGGACCGCCGCCGAACTGGCGGTCTTGACGGATTTGGTCGACCGGATGGCTCTGGTTCTGACCGACCGGGACCTCTTCCTGGAAGCGGATGCGAAATTCCACGTCGCGCTGGCCGAAGCCGCGCACAACCGGATCCTGCTGCGCAGCATGCTCGCGATCCGCGTCCCGCTGCGCCGCCTGATGGCCGACCGGCTCCTCGAAGAACTCACGGAACACGGCGACCTTTCCCGGTCATGGGAGGACCACCGGGCAATCGCGTCGGCGGTCCGGGCCGGGGTTCCGGAGCCAGGATGCGCCGCACTGGCGCGCATCGCCGCGCGGGCCCGGTCCTATGTGTCCTATGTGGACTCGACGCCGCCGGGTTTGCCCTCGCGCGGTCCGGGTAACCGGGCCACCGACGACTCCGGGAGGTGATCGAGGTGGCCGCGCACGTGGACGACGACCTGTGGACGGAATTCCACCGGGTGGTGAACATGACCTCGCGGGAGCTGGCGGACTGGCTGCGCACCCGCGAGACCGGCCCGGAAACCGAACCGCTCCCGGACCAGGCGGGGCCTGCTACCGGCCGTCAGGTGCTGTCGATCCTGGGCAAACGCCGGTCGGATGTGAACGAGCGTGATGTCGAGGTGATGCGCGATGTGGTGGACCGGGTGCACGCCTCGCGCCGGGATGATCTGGAACCGGTGGCGGGGGATGCGGGATGGCGGCAGGGGCTGATGTCGCTGGGGCATGACCCGGTGAAACCGGTGCGGGACTGATCCTGGCTGGGTTCGACGGGACGGCTGGCTGTGCGGCGTCGGTTCCTTCGGTTCGCCTCGACGTTGCGTTCGGTGCGTGGGATGCACCGAACGACGCACGGGTTACCTCGAGCCACAGTGGGCACCCGGCCCAGCGAGAACCCGTTGGCGCTCGGCGGGACGGGCTTGGCTCGGCCGGTCTGCCGGGCCGGGCTTGAGTTGGCGGCCAACCGGCCCTGGCGGCAGTGGGCTTTGGTGGCTGGGGGAGCTGGCGGGGGTCCGGCTCGGGTGGGCGCGCTCGGGATCAGTGCGAGGGGCTTGAGCGCGCCGGGCCTGGCGTGAGTGGTCAGCCGTGCTCGGTTGGGCGGCGACTGGCTTCGGCGGCAGCGGCTCCGGAGCCAGGGAACCCGGCAAGACCCGGCCCAACACGTGCAAGCCCCTGGCCTTGGTGCGCCCGGGACCTGCTCGGGCTCGGCGCGAGGGGCTTCAGCGCGTCGGGCCTGGCGCGAGCAGTCAGCCGTGCCCAGTTCGGCGGCGACCGGCCTCGGCGGCAGCGGCTCCGGTCCCAAGGAACCCGGCAAGACCCAGCCCAACACGCGTAAGCCCCGGGCCTCGGTGCGCCCCCGGGACGCACCGAGGCTCGGGGTTCTTCCCCTCGGCCGGTGGTTCTTGGTCAGCCGCCTGCCATGGCTCCGATGATCAGGAACGGTTCGGCTCCGGACAGGACCGGGGCGGGCAGGGCGGTGTCCGGGGCGGTGTTCGACAGGTCTTCCTCGCAGGCGAAGAACCGGACGAACGCCCGGCGTTTGCCGGTGGTCGTGTCGCGGACTGTGCCGCGCAGCTGGGGGTAGGCGTGTTCCAGTGCGTCCAGCAGGGCGTCCCGCGTCGGCGGGTCCTCGACCGGCAGCTGGATCTCTCCCTCGACCTTCGCCAGGCGGCGCAGGTGCGTGGGCAGCTTGACGCGGACGACGGTGGTCATCGCAGGGTCTGCACCTCGACCGAGCACACCGCGGGCAGGTCGCGGACGATCGGGGCCCAGCTTTCGCCCGCGTCGTTCGACGCGTAGACCTGGCCGCCGGTGGTGCCGAAGTAGATGCCTGCCTCGTCGAGGGAGTCGACGGCCATCGCGTCGCGCAGGATGTTCACGTAGCAGTTTTCTTGCGGCAGGCCGTGGGTGAGCGGTTCCCACTCGTCGCCGCCGGTGCGGCTGCGGTACACGCGCAGCTTGCCTTCCGGCGGATAGTGCTCCGAATCGCTGCGGATCGGGACCACGTACACCGTTTCCGGTTCGTGCGGGTGCACCGCGATCGGGAAGCCGAAGTCGCTCGGCAGGTTGCCACTGATCTCGCGCCAGTTGTCGCCCGCGTCGTCCGAGCGCATCACGTCCCAGTGCTTCTGCATGAACAGCACGTCCGGCCGCGACGGGTGCAAGGCGAGGCGGTGCACGCAATGGCCGACCTCGGCGTCCGGGTCCGGGATGCCCTCGGAGTGCAGGCCGCGGTTGATCGGCTGCCAGGTTTCGCCGCTGTCGTCGCTGCGGAACGCTCCCGCGGCGGAGATCGCGGTGAACATCCGCTTCGAGTTCCGCGGATCGAGGATGATCGTGTGCAGGCACAGCCCGCCCGCGCCCGGCTGCCAGCCCGGCCCGGACGTGTGCTTGCGCAGCCCGGTGAGCTCCCGCCAGCTCTTCCCGCCGTCGGTGCTGCGGTACAGCGCCGCGTCCTGCGCGCCCGCGTACACCGTGTCCGGGTCGGTCAGCGACGGCTCCAGGTGCCAGATCCGCGTGAACTCCCACGGTTTCGGCGTTCCGTCGTACCAGAGGTGCTCGCCCGCGCCGCCCTCGTAGACGAACTCGTGGTCGACCTGGTTCCAGGTCTTCCCGCCGTCGTCGGAGCGCTGGATCAGCTGCCCGAACCACGACGTGGACTGCGACGCGTACAGCCGGTCCGGGTCCGCGGGCGAGCCGGCGAGGTGGTAGACCTCCCAGCCGCCGAAGTGCGGGCCGTCGACCTCCCAGCGCGTGCGGCCCTCGTCCGAGGTGAGGATGAACGCGCCCTTGCGGGTGCCGACCAGTACTCGAACTCCAGGCATGCTTTCTCCCTGACAACGGGCTGTGACCTGGTTCAACCTAATCTCGCCAGCCGGGAGCCGCCTCTCCATTCTTGCGCTCCCTCCGACGCCAGCGGCGGCAGCGCGACCAGGACCGGAGGCGACCACGCGGGCGCGACGTCCAGCCGGACGTCCTGGCGCAGCGGCACCGGCCCGGCCCGGATCCGCACCGGGCGCGCGGCCGACCCGACCGCCTGCACGCTCGGCGCGAGCTGCGCGCGCGGATCGCCCGCCGACGGCAGCGCGCAGGCCAGCAGCCGGTAGACGCCGGGCGGGACGTCGACGAGCGTGAACTCCAGGTCCGGCCCGAGCAGCGAGCCGCTGACCGGGACGCCGCGCGCCGACGACCCGGCGAACAGCCCGACGTACACCGCGGGCGCCCCGTCGAGCGCGGCGACCGCGGCCGGGCTCAGCAGCGCGCGGCCGGTGACCGCCCCGCCCGCGCAGTCCGGGCCCGCCACCCGCACCGGTTCCGGCGGGTGCTCGGAGAGGAGGCCGGGCAGCAGCCGGAACCGGTGCGGGCTCACCCCGACCGCCGCGGTGAAGCGCGTGGTGAAGGTGCCCGGCGCGGAGAACCCGACCTCGTGGCAGATGTCGACCACCTTCTCGCCGGTGTCCAGCAGCAGCTCCTTGGCGAGCTGGAACCGTTGCGCGGCAAGGAACTTCCCCGGCGGCAGGCCGATCTCCCGCTCGAACGCGCGCGCCAGGTGGAACGGGCTGTACCGGACGTGGTCGGCCACGTCCTCGAGCGTGAGCTGCCGGGTGCGTCCGGCGGCCAGGAACCTCGCCGCCTCGAGCACGGCGTCCCGCATGTGCACACCTCCTCGGATGTGCGGTCATGGTAAATCGGGGGACCGACAATTCCGGGTGTTCGCCGCCTTCCCGGTCGATGACAACGGCGTGAGCGGTTGACGCGATCGAGCCGGCAGTCGCCGACGAGTTACCGCGGGTCGTCTTCGATATCGATGACGACCGCCGAACGAGGGCAGCTGACGCAGGCGAGCACATAGCCGTCCGCCCGCTGTCGCGGCGTGAGGCAATTCGGCTGTTTCGTCGCGACCTCGCCGGAACGCAGCCGGACCAGGCATTCGCCGCAGTTTCCGACGGTGCACGAGTACGGCATCGGCAGCCCGGCGGCGAGGCCCGCGTCGAGCAGGGTGGCCCCAGGTTCGACCGTGGCCGAGCCGACGTTCTCGACCACCATCTCCTGCTGTTCGGTGCTCATGTCCGCCGGATCAGCAGCACCGCTGGTGTACCGCTCTTCGTGGAATCGCCCCTCCGGCACACCCAGTCCGGCGACCACCCCACGGGCCATGGCCATCAGCGGCTCGGGCCCGCAGACGCAGTACTCGGCCGTCGGAGAAGCGTCGCCCAGCCAGCGGCGCAGCAACTCCTCGTCGATCCGCCCGCGTTCGCCCGTCCAGCCGGAGTCCGGACGCGACAGTACGTGCGTGATCCGCAACCGTCGCGGGTGCCGTCGCCGCAGCCGGGCCAGTTGAGCGGCGAAGATGGTTTCCTCCTCGGACCGGCTCGCGTACAGCAGCGAGATCCGGCTGCGGCCCGGCCGCGAAAGCCGCGTGCGCAGGACGCTCATCATCGGCGTGATTCCGCTGCCCGCGGCGATCAGCACCAGGTCGGCGCGCGGATCGGGACGGAACGAGCCGGACGGGCCGCGCACCGACAGGCGGTCGCCGACCTGCAGGCGGTCGTGAAGGTAAGAGGAGAAGCGGCCGTCGCCGACCCGTTTCACGGTTACTTCGAGCCGCTTCTTTCCGGGGACGCCTGACGCGGAGTAGGCCCGGCGCACCGGCTTGCCGTCAAGATCGGCGACAAGCGTGAAGAACTGGCCGGGACGGAAATCGAACCGCGCCCCGTCCTCCAGTGCGACGGTCACCGCCTGCGGGGTTTCCCGGCGGATTTCGGAAACGCGCACAGTTCGCAGCGGACGGTCGGGCGCCACCGCGGAATCGGCGTAGCCTTCGTCGTCGAGTTGGCTGCGATAACCCCGGTTGATGCCGAATCGGATCAATTTCGGAAACCTCGCGAGAAAGGCGAGCAGGAAACCCGGCGGCGCACCGGCCGCGGTGCCGAGTGACGCGTGTTTCACCGCCAGCGCCATCAGGTCCGGCACCTCGGCGCGGTCGACGTGGGCCTCCGGATGCCACAGTCGCGAGCGTTCGATTGCCTCGCTGGCAACCAGTTCGGCGTTCGTCACGTCGATCAGCAATGCGGCTTGGGGGAGATTTCCGCGCAGGGACAGGGGTTCCAGCAGCGCTGGATCGTTGGTGAGGGATGCGGTGCCCCGCAGCTGCAGGACATCGGTGCGGCCTGGGACAAGCGCGGCGAGGGCGAGATCCGGTTCCTGGAGCAGATTGCGGGCGGTGTCGGCTCGTTTGTTGCCGTTGCGGTCCGGCAGCAGAATGGTGTGGCCGTCGACAATGTGCGCGAAACCGGGGTGGTCGCCGCGCGGGCTGGTGTCGCTTCCGCCTGCCGCGTCGCCAGTGGTGAGGATCAGAAACGGGGCGCGGGCGAGGAAATCGGCGATATCGGGTCGCGCCAGCGGGCCTTCGGTCATCGCGGGGGCCGGCGGCGCGGCGCGCACTGGTCGTGGTTGCCAGAGTTTGGAGCGGAAGACGCAACGTCCACAGTGGACGTACACCTCGTTGATGCGCACTACCGTTTCGCGGCGTTCTGTCGCCGCGACGATTCCGTTGAGCCGCAGGGTTTCGCCGATGCCAGGCAGGAGGATTACGAAGGAAATGCCGTGGTCGATCGCTGGTGCCGGGGCGTTGGCGGGCAATGCGAAGGAGATCTGCGTGGGGGAGCGGGCGTGCAGGAAGCCGGGTGATCCGCCGACGAACGTGCTGTGCCAGGTGCGGTCGGCGGTTCGGTAGCCGCACCCGGCGAACGGGGAGTGCGCGAGGATCGTTTCGCAGCCTTCGCCGAGGTGGTCGAGCTGCTTCAGCATGATTGCCGCGCCGGGGCGGCCGATGGCGGCTTCCAGCTCCTCGACGGTGGTCATCCGGCTGGCCGCAGTCGCCAGATTTTCGCTGGTCATAGCTCTATTGTGAGCTTTAGCTCGGGTCTTCGGCTACTCGCTTTCGCAGCCGCCCGAAACCGGTGTTCAGGGCGGATCAGCCGTGCTGGTTGCTCACATTCCGAGGGTCACTCCGCTGCTTTGGCACCCTTGCGCTGGTTGGCGTTGAAGCGCGCCTTCTTCTGCCGGTTCCCGCACGTGTTCATGTCGCACCAGCGACGGGTGCGGCTCTGGCTGGTGTCGAAGAAAGCGGCTTGGCAGGTCGGCGAGGCGCACAGGGCCAGTTTTCCGTCGCGTTCGCCTGAGATGACGCTGATCGCGTCGGCCGCGATCACGCCGAGGGCGTCCTCGACGGCGGTCGCGGAGCTGAGTTGCCACCGTCGCTCGCCGTCGGGTGTCAGGACGGCTGCGGCGCGGCCCTGGGCACTTCGGTCGTTGATGACCTGGACGGCGGACGCGGGAAGGGCCTCGTGGAGTGCGGCCGCGGTCGCGGCGGCGTGAATCGACTCCCGCAGTTCCTTGGCGAGTTCGAGCTGGTCAGCGGTGCAGGAGCCCACGGCGAGACCGCTCACCGCCAGCCAATCGACGAGTCGCTGCGGCACCGGAATGCGCTCGACGGCATCGCCGCGGCGCTCGGTCAGGGTCGCGGTGAAACTCGTCGCGAGCACGGTGCCAAGGCGGAAGTCGGGGAACGCGGAAGGCATGGAACCAGCTTAGCCGGTTGCGCTCGGACGTGGGCGGCTGTTAGAACCGTCTTAGCCGGTTCCAATCCGACCGAGGAGGACTCATGACCGCGCTGACCAGCGAAGTACACGCGTTCGAAGCCCGTGCGACCGACGCTGACCTCGACGATCTGCGGGCTCGGCTGGCCGCGGCGAGGCTTCCGGAGGCCGAGACTGTGCACGGATCCCGCCGATGGGACCAGGGTGTGCCGCTCGCTGATCTGGTCGATCTCGTGAACTACTGGCGCACTGGGTACGACTGGCGAGCGTTCGAGGATCGCCTTGACCGGATCGGCCAGTTCCGCACCGTGATCGACGGCCTGGGAATCCATTTCCTGCACCGCCGGTCCCCGCGCGCGGACGCGACTCCGCTGATCTTGACGCACGGGTGGCCGGGCAGTGTCGCGGAGTTTGTCGATGTGGTGGACGAACTGGCGGACCCGGACGACGCCGCCGCGCCGGCGTTTCACGTTGTGGTGCCGTCGTTGCCGGGCTTCGGGTACAGCGACAAACCGACCACCACGGGCTGGGGGACGGAAAAGATCGCGGCCGCGTGGGTCGAGTTGATGGGGAGGCTCGGGTACCGCGAGTTCTTGGCGCACGGCGGTGACTGGGGCGGCAATATCACCACGGTTCTCGCCGGCCGGTTCCCGGAACGGGTTCTGGGTGTCCACACCTTGTTCGCGGAAGGGCCGCCCGGACTGTCGACGGACGGGCTGACGGCGGACGAGCGCAGGTGGACCGAGGAGACCCGGCACTTCTGGCGGCATCGCGCGGCGTACGCGAAGCAGCAGGCTACCAGGCCGCAGACCATCGGGTACTCGCTCGTCGACTCGCCGGTCGGGCTGCTTGCCTGGCTGGTGGACAAGTTCGCGGAGTGGTCGGACACCGAGGACAGTCCATTCGAGACGATGTCCCGCGATCGCGTGCTCGACGACGTCACGTTGTATTGGCTGACCCGGTCCGGTGCGTCGGCGGCCCGGATCTATTACGAGAGCCACAATTCGCTGGATCCGGAGCTCCGGGTGGACGTTCCGGCGGCCGTCACCATGTATCCCCGTGACACCGAGAAGACCCCGCGTCCTTGGGCGCGGGAGCGGTTCCGGCAGATCGTCCGCTGGCGGGAGCCGGAACGGGGCGGGCATTTCCCGTCGCTCGAGGTGCCGGGGTTTTTCGTCCGGGATCTGCGGGAGGGGCTGGCCGCGGTGCTGCGGGGGTGACAAATGGCAGGGGTCCGGCGCGCTGTCGGCTGGTGTGGTGAATCAGCAACTCCGATCCGCAGAGGAGAGCTGAATGCGAAAGATCATGCCGGTCGCGCTTGCGGTCGCGGCGATGGTGTCGGTGGTGTCGGCGGCGCCCGCGTCGGCCGGGCCGTTACGGTGGGGTGCCTGTCCAGGCGGTGGTCAACTGCCTGGCCTGCAGTGCTCGACGGTGGCCGTTCCGCTGGACTACCGGCATCCGGACGGGCGGAAGATCGACATCGCGGTGTCCCGGCTGTCCGCGGCGAAACCGGAGAAACGGCGCGGGGTGCTGCTGGTCAATCCCGGCGGTCCGGGCTTGGCCGGGTTGCGCGTCCCGGTGGTGCAGCCGTTTCCGCAGGCGGTGCGGGACAGCTATGACATCGTCGGATTCGACCCGCGCGGGATCGGCTCCAGCGCGGGCCTGACCTGCGGGCTGGACGACGCGGACAAGGCGCTCGCGGCCAACCCGCCTTATCCGCACAATCCGGCGGAGGTGGCGAAATCCGCCGCGCTGGCGGAGCGGATCGCCCAGCAGTGCACCAGCTCGGAGACTGCCGACCTGCTGCCGTTCATCACCACCGCCAACACGGCGCGGGACATGGACCGGGTGCGGGAAGCCTTGGGAGAAAACAAGGTTTCCTATTACGGGGAGTCGTATGGCACCTATCTCGGGGCGGTGTACACGACCTTGTTCCCGGAGCGCAGCGATCGAGTGGTCCTGGACAGCAGTTTGCCGCCGGAGGGATACGACGTCGAGGCATTGCGGGCGCAAGGCATGGGTTTCCAATTGCGGTTTCCCGACTTCGCGAAGTACGCAGCGAAGCATGACCAGGAGTACCGTCTCGGCGCCACTCCGGCGGCGGTGACGGCGAAGTACTACGAGCTGGCGGATCGGCTGGACGAGAAGCCGGAGTCCGGGTTCGACGGGACAGCGTTCCGCGGCTTCACGTCGGGAGAGCTCCGGAACGACAGCAGCTTCAAAGAGCTTGCCACGTATTGGCATCTCCTCGACACGCACCAGCCGCTTCCCGGAGCCGTCGCGGCGAAGGCGGGGGATCGCGGCAGCTTCCCGGTCGGCTACCTCGGGGTGATCTGCGGTGATTCGCAGTGGCCGACGTCGGTGCGGACGTATCAGCGCAATGTCGAGGTCGACCGGGCGCGGTATCCGATGTACGGCGCCTACGCCGCCAATATCCGGGCGTGCGCGTACTGGCCCGCGCCGGTGGAGAAGAAGGTCCGGATCACTGGCGACGGACCTGCTGACGTGCTGATGGTGCAGAACCTCCGCGACCCGGCGACGCCGTTGCCCGGGGCCTTGCGCACGCGATGGGCGTTCGGCTCCCGGGCCCGGATGGTCACCGCCGACCAGGGCGGACACGTCGCGTATGGCGCTGGCGCGAACAACTGCCTGAACGACACGACGACGGCGTACCTGGTCGGCGGGGACTTCCCGGCGCGGGACCGCTTCTGCCCGGCCGAGCGTTCCTGACGGCTATCCGGCGCTGAAGATCGGGGCGAAGAACGCGGCCAGCTCGGCGGTGCCGGTGAGAGGGAGGACGTTCGCGACGTACTGGTCCGGCCGGACCACTACGACCGCACCGTCCGGCGAGATCCCGCGGGCGGCGAAGATGTCGTCCGCGGGATCTGCCGCGTAGACCTTCTCGTAGTCGATCAGCGAGAAGGGACCGGTGCGGGGCAGGAAGATTTCCGGGACCTCGCCGAGATCGATTTCCTCGTACGGCTGCGGGTAGATCGCTTTCACGTCGAACCAGGCGTCGACGTCCAGATTCTTCGGCGTGTGGGCCACGACCGGGGAGTCCGGGGAATTCCCGAGCCAGTCGGCGAAATCGGCGACCGGGGCGGCGGGTCCGAAAACGTAGACGCGCCAACGCCCGTCGGCTTGCGCGTGGTGTCCTAAGTGGACCAGGTTGGCGTCGCAGACCCGCATGGCGGGAGCCGACTTGAAGCGCTTGCCGATCGGGAACCCCGTTGCCAGGTCCTGGTGTTCTGGCGAGGCGATGAGCTCCGAAGGCTGGTAGCACGTCATGAAACCGGACGGGAACTCGAAGGTCTTCACGTAGAACTCTTCCAGTTCCGCCGGATCGGCGAGGTCTTCCGGCCGGGTCGCCATCAGCGTCGACCATTCCTTGTCGAAGTCGATGAGGTTTTTCGCGATCAGCTGGCGTTCCGCGGAATAGGTGGCCAGCAGCGAAGCGGGACCGCGGCCGTCCAGGACGTGGCCGAGTTTCCAGCCGAGGTTGAACCCGTCCTGCATCGAGACGTTCATGCCCTGCCCGGCTTTCGCGCTGTGCGTGTGGCAGGCGTCGCCGGTGATGAAGACGCGTGGCAAGCGGGGGTCGCCGACGGGGACGTCGTCGAATTTGTCGGTGAGGCGGTGGCCGACCTCGTACACGCTGTGCCACGCCACGTTCTTGACGTCCACAGTGTAGGGACGCATGATCGCGTTGGCGCGCGCGATGATCTGGTCGATCGTCGTCTTCCGGACGGCTCCGTGGTCGTCCTCGGACACCTCGCCCAGGTCGACGTACATCCGGAACAGCGCGCCGCCTTCGCGGGGGATCAGCAGGATGTTGCCGCCGTCGTGCGACTGGATGGCGCATTTCGTGCGGATGTCCGGGAAATCGGTGACGGCGAGGACGTCCATCACGCCCCACGCGTGCAAAGCCTGGTCGCCGACGAGTTCCCGGCCGATCGACTCGCGCACCGCGCTGCGTGCGCCGTCGCAGCCGACGACGTATTTGGCTCGGACAACGCGATCCTCGCCGGCACGCGGGCCGACGGTGTGGCGCAGCGTCACGGAAACCGGATATTCGTCGCCCTCGGTAATGGTCAGCGATTGGAATTCGAGGCCGAAATCGGGAGTCATCCGGCTCGGCGAGTTCGCCATGTACTCGGCGAAATAGTCCTGCACGCGGGCCTGGTTCACGATGAGGTGCGGGAATTCGCTGATCCCGGTGGGGTCGTCGGGCACGCGCGACGACCGGACGATGCGCTTCGGGTCGGTGGGATCGGGCTTCCAGAACGACATCGTGGTGATCCGGTACGCCTCTTCGACGATCCGGTTCGCGAAGCCGAACGCCTGGAAGGTTTCGACGCTGCGCGCCTGGATCCCGTCCGCCTGGCCGACTTCGAGCCTTCCGCCGCGGCGTTCGACGATGCGCGTGGTGACGTCCGGGTACCGGGACAGCTGCGCGGCGGTGATCATGCCCGCCGGGCCGGTGCCCACGATCAGCACGTCGACCTCGTCCGGCAGTTCCGCGGGCCGGTCGATTCCGGTTCCGGCGGCGGGCAGGACGCGCGGTTCGCCGGAAACGTAGCCGTGGTGGTGGAACTGCATAAGTTTCCTCACTTCGCTGTGAAGCACCCTGGGGACCGTGTTCGATAATAGAACTCGTTGTTCAATTATTGAGTACATCGATGCTAAGGTGGGCCGCTCCGGTGCACAAGACCCCGCGGGGAAGGACCGAGTCGTGACGGAAGCCAAGCAAGCGGCCGGGTCGCAGACGTTGTCGCGCGGGCTCACCGCGCTGGAAGTTCTCGCCGAGGCCGACGCGCCGCTGTCGATCGGCGAGCTGGCCTCGCGGCTCGGGCTGCATCGGTCGATCACCTATCGCATCGTGCGCACGCTCGAAGACCACGGCCTGATCGTGCGCGGCGCGAACGGTGAGCTGGAGCTGGGAGCGAGGCTGGCGGCGTTGGCGCGCAACGTTTCCCGCGATCTGCAGTCCACTGCGTTGCCCGAGCTGACCGTGCTCGCGAACGAACTGGGCATGACGGCGTTCCTCGCGACGCTCGACGGCGAGGATTCCGTGGTCACATTGGCCAGCGTCGAACCGCGACAGGCGACAGCGGCGGTGGCGCAGCGGCCGGGCAGTCGGCATCCCATCACCGACGGCGCACCGGGCCGCGCGATCCTGCAGCAGTTGCGCGGGGAAAAAGCGCCGTACGAAACCAGCCATGACGAGGTGATCCCCGGGCTGTCGTCGATCGCGGTGCCGCTCGCGGTGCCCGGACAGCATCCGGCGGCGCTGGCGGTGGTGTATTTGACCGGTCCGGCTGATATCGCCGCGATCGGCGCGCGGCTGGCGCAGGCGGCGCAGGAGATCCGCGCCGAGCTGCATCCGTAGTGGACGCGGTGGACAGCGGCCGGTCCCGGGAAGCACGATGGCGTCCGTGGTACAGACGACGCGCTTCGCCCGCTTCCCGCTCGGACACTTCCCGACGCCGCTCGAACCGCTGGAACGGCTCACCGCGCGGCTGCGCGAACGCCATCGGGACGTTCCGGACCTCTGGATCAAACGCGACGACTGCACCGGATTGGCGACCGGCGGCAACAAGACGCGGAAGCTGGAATTCCTCGTCGGCGACGCGCTGGCGCAGGGTGCCGACACGCTGATCACCCAGGGCGCGACGCAGTCCAACCACGCCCGGCAGACCGCCGCGGCCGCCGCGCGCGCCGGGCTGAGCTGCAAATTGCTGCTGGAACAACGTCAGGTGCGCGACGAGGAGTACGAGAACTCCGGCAACGTGCTGCTCGACGAACTGCTCGGGGCGGAGATCGTGGACCGGGTACCGGCCGGAACCGATATGTCAGCGGCGATGGAGACGGTCGCCGAGAAGCTGCGCGCGCAGGGGCGGCGGCCGTACGTGATCCCGGGCGGCGGGTCGAATCCGATCGGCGCGCTCGGCTACGTCCAGTGCGCGCTGGAGCTGGACGCCGCGCCGGTTCCGGTCGACTGGGTCGTGCACGCGACCGGCAGCACCGGCACGCAGGCCGGGCTGGTCGCCGGGTTGCGCGCGGTGCACAGTCCCGCGCGGGTGCTCGGCGTCAGCGTGCGGCAGCCGGAAGCGCGGCAGATCGACGCGGTGCACGGGCTGGCCGCCCGGACCGCCGAGCTGATCGGCGCCGAGGTGTCCCGCGACGACGTGCTCGTGGACGACCGCTGGGTCGGCGAGGGCTACGGCGTGCCGACGCAGTCCATGGTGGACGCGGTGCGGCTGCTCGCCGAGACCGAAGGAATCCTGCTGGACCCGGTGTACTCGGGGAAGGGATTCGCCGGCCTGCTCGGCGAGATCGGGGAAGGCCGGTTCGCCGCGACCGACACCGTCGTGTTCGTGCACACCGGCGGTGCTGTGGGGCTGTTCGGCTACCGGTCGACCTTCCAGTGATCGCGGGCATCCTCGGCGGAATGGGCCCGGCGGCGACTGCGGAGTTCTACGCGAAACTCATCGCGCGGACGGCCGCGGAGCGCGACCAGGACCACCTGCGGGTGGCGATCTGGGCGGATCCGACCGTGCCGGACCGGGTCGCCGCCGTGCTCGACGGGAGCACCGACCCGTATCCGGCTTTGCTTGCCGGGACGGAGAAACTCCGCGATCTCGGCGCTTCCGCGATTGCGATTCCGTGCCACACCGCGCATTTCTTCCTGCCGCGGCTGGCTGCGGCAAGTGGGGTGCCGTTCGTGGACATGATCGCGGAGACGGCGAAATTCCTCGCCGGACGCACGGGTCCGGTCGGGCTGCTCGGCACTCGCGGGACGATCGCCGCCGGGCTCTACCAACGGGGCGTGCCCGGGGTCGAGTGGGTGCTGCCGTCCGAAGCAGGGCAGCGGGAAGTCGACGCGGCGGTCGCGGCGGTGAAGCGCGGCGACCTGGCGAGCGGAACGGCGCATTTCGACCGGGCGCTTGCCGACGTTGACGCGCCGTTGACCGTGCTGGCGTGCACGGAACTTCCGCTGGCGGCAAGGCAGGCGTCCGGGGTGCTCGATCCGACGGACCTGCTCGCCGACGCGGTGATCCGCGCCTGCGGCGGAAAACCGGTCGACGCCCGGCCGCCCGCCTGACAGAGTCCGAGAATGACTGATCTGCTGACCGCCGCGGATGTGCTGCTCATGCAGGAGCTCGCGCAGCGAGTCACCGCCGTCCGCCAGGACCTCGTCAACAGCGACGCGGCCTACGGCGAGCTGGCGTGGAACTGGGGCAAGGGGCACGCCGCGCAGGGCGCGAGCTGGGTCCGTCGCCTCTGGTTCGCCGGCGACGACCTCGTCGCGTGGGGCTGGGCGCAGCTGCCCCGGAGCGTGCGGCTCAACGACGGCTCAGTCAAAGACGTCACCGGCGCTTATCTGGCCTATCAAGTCCATCCGGATCACGCGGCGCTGGTCGACGAGGTGATCGACTGGTTCGACGCCACCGCGGACGGCCTCGAACGCACCGTGCTTCCCGGGGCGGCGGACGAGTTCGGCCTGGAACGCTGGGCAGCGCACGGCTACGGGCCCGATCCGGACAGCCTCGGCGACACCGGATCGTGGACACAGCTGAACGAACGCGACCTCGAGGTGCTCGAAACACCGGTGCTGCCGGACGGATTCCGCTTCCGCACCGCCGCCGAGGCCGGACCGGAGGCGGCTGTCCAGGCTCATGTCGATGCCTGGGGCGTCACCGCGTACACGCTGGAAAGCTACGAAGGCGTGCGCGCGACCCCGGCGTACCGCGGCGACCTGCACTTCCTGGTCGAAGCACCGGACGGGACGATGGCGGCGTCCACGATCATGTGGCTCGACGAGGCGAACAAGACCGCCGAATTCGAGCCGGTCGGCACCCACCCGGATTACCGCCGGCTCGGACTGGGCCGCGCGATGCTCCTGCACGGCATGGACCGCGCGCGGGCAGCCGGCGCTGCCCACGCGACGGTCGCTTGCCTTGGCGCACCTGGACATCCGTCGGCGCGGGGGCTTTATTACAGCGTCGGGTTCAGCGAGATTTCGCGGGACGTGCCGCTGCTCAAGCCGGCGTGAGCGGAGGCTGTCCCATCCGCAGCGCCCCGAACTTCGCCGACGTCCGGACCGCGTCGAAGCCGTAGCCGATCATCGCCGTTTCGTACTCTCGCAGTGCCGGCAGGGGATCGGCACCGGCCTCGGTGAGCTTCTCGGCGAGCAGTTCAGCGTCGCGCAGAGCGATGTTCGCGCCGACG
Organism: Amycolatopsis sp. NPDC059235; assembly: GCF_042754125.1. Lineage (NCBI taxonomy): Bacteria > Bacillati > Actinomycetota > Actinomycetes > Pseudonocardiales > Pseudonocardiaceae > Amycolatopsis > Amycolatopsis sp. NPDC059235. Next base: position 17,991 of record NZ_JBHZAG010000006.1, on the reverse strand, counting down.
CCGACCGCTGGGCTCATCGCGTGGATCGCGTCGCCGAGCAGGGTCACTGGGGTGGTCGGCCAGGGCTCGATCGGCACGCTGGTGCGCATGAAGATGGGGAACAGCGTCTCGGGATCGGCGAGGGACAGCAGTTCGCTCGCTTTCGGATTCCATTCGCGCGCCAAGGAAACCGTCATGTTCCGCAACTCAAGTCCGGTGGCGGCGCGGAGTTCGTCGTCGGAGTACGGCAGCAGTTCGGTGCGGGCGGCGAGCAGACACATCACGTAATCGCTGGTGTCGGTGAGGCCGGGCAGCGACGCGGGCCGCCGGGAGTGCACCGGGGCGATTCCGACGTGCAGGTTGTCCGGGCCGAGGAGCCCGCGGTAGATGCCGAACCACTCGTCGGGGATGAGTTCGGCGGTTTCGCGGGTGAGCGGGAAGCGGCCGTACATGATGCGGATGCCGGTGTCGACCACGCGTGCGTGCGGCAGATATTGCCGTCGTAGCACGGAATTCACGCCATCCGCGGCGACCAGGACATCGGCGGACGCGGTGGATCCGTCCGCGAAGGTCGCGGTGACGGTGTCGTCCACGTGGTAGCCGGTGCACTCGCGGCCGAACTCGACGACGTCGTCCAGCCCGTGCAGGAGGATCTCGCGCAGCGTGAGCCGGTTGATCGAGACATTCCGCTCGACCGGCTCGGGCGGCTGCGTCCCGTTGAGGAAGTTGGCACGCGACGGCGTCGAACTGGCATCCCACACCGCCTGGCTGAGCCTCGGCGGGAGCAGCCGGTCGAGCGCGTCGAGGCCGTTCGAGTCGATTCGCAGGCGATACCCCTGCAAGCGGCCGACGGCTGAGGCATCGCGTTCGCGGACTGTGACGGCAATCCCGGCGCGGTGCAATCCCTGGGCGAGCGCGAGCCCGCCGACACCGGCGCCGATGATCAGGACGCGAAGTTTTCCAGGCACAGCGAATTCCCCTTCTGGATACGGAGCAAGGGGACGTGCTGGACGCACCGGAGGGGTGCGAGTACGAGCGCTGCGCGCCGCCCGGACTACCTACCGGGCTGTGGCTTTCGACGTCCTGGGGCCACCATAGCTTTTTCCGGAAGCGGATTGTCAAGGGCCGATTTCCGCCTAGGCTGGGTGGCATGTGCGCGACCGGGCCGGAGATCCGCGGGATCCGGGTGGAACTGCTGACCGCGCCGGACTGCCCGAACGCCGAGGCGGCCCGGTCTCTGGTGGCCGGCTGCCTCGCCGAGAGCGGCCTCGACGCCGCGCTCGTCGAACGCGTCGGCCGTTACCGCTCGCCGACGATCCTGGTCGACGGGGTCGACGTGATGGGGACGGCCGGGTCGGTCGCGGGGGACGCGTGTCGGCTCGATGTGCCGACCCGGGAGCGCGTGCTCGCCGCGTTGTCTTCGAAGCGCGGCTGAATCGACGCTGCCGCACGGTAAAAGCCTGACCGGAAACCGCTGTTCCCGGCGAGTTGTGCCCGGAATACCGGTGTCGGCTACGCCGCTCTGGTCTACATTACAGATGTAATGTAGCGTGAATCCCGAACGACGCCGAGGAGGTGCGGATGAGCCGGTCCGGAACCCCGGACGACCCGACCGGGATGAAGCTCGCCCTGCGCCGGGCGGCGGTCGGCGTGGTCGCTTCGGAAGGGCTGCGCGGCCTCACCTACCGCGCGGTCGCCCGGGCGGCGGGCTGCACCACCGGCGCGGTCCAGCACCATTTCTCCTCGATCGACGACCTCCTCCAGTCCTCTTTGGACCTCGTGCTGGAGGAAAGCGCGGAGAACGGCCTGATCGGCGCCCGCACCGGCGTCTACGCGGACGGTCCCGAGGTGCGCCAGCGGTTCCGGGACAGCGCGGACCTGCAAGTGTTCCAGTATCAGCTGGTCGTGGAATCGGCGCGGCGGCCCGAATTGCGGCCGATCGTCCGGCGGCTCTACGACGGCTATCTCGCCGCGGTCGGCAAGGAACTGCCCGCCGGCGGCGGGCTGGCCCAGCTCGTCTTCTACGCCCTCGACGGAATGTTCCTGCACCAGGTGGCGGATCCGGACGTCGATCCGGGTCCGGCGCTCGAAGCCCTGCGCGGCCTGCTCGCCGCCGCGCGCTAGCCGAACCACGCCCGCACCCCGGCCGCGCACGACGTCGCCGGGGCAGAAGTGTTTCCCGATGTCGTTGCGCCGCAAGAACTTCCCACTGTCCTTTCCGGAATTTCGCCGCCGTCTAGGTGTTGACTTAATCAACACCTAAGGGTCAGACTCGGCGCATCCCGAACCCGCCGACCCGAAAGGCGTACCGATGCCCGACACCGCCGCCGCGACCTTGCTGATCGACGGCCGCTGGCGTTCCGCCCCGGCGACGTTCGACGTCGTCGACCCCGCGAGCCTCGCCGTCCTCGGCCAAGCCGCCGACGCGGGGCCCGAGCAGGCGCGGGACGCACTGGCCGCCGCTGCGCAAGCCGCCCGGGGCTGGGCGGACACCGACCCGGAAACCCGCAGCGGCCACCTCCGCGCCGCGGCCGCCGGAATCCGGGCGCGGCAAGGCGAACTCGCCGCGTTGCTCAGCCGCGAGAACGGAAAGCCGCTGGCCGAAGCGAACGGCGAACTGGCCGGAGCCGCCCGGATGCTGGAGTGGGCGGCAGAGGAGGGCCGCCGCGCGTACGGGCGGGTCACCCCGGCGAACGCGGCCGGTCCGGGGCTCGTGCTGCGCGCGCCGGTCGGCCCGGTGCTCGCGATCACGCCGTGGAACTTCCCGGCCAGCATGCTGATCCGCAAGGTCGGGCTCGCGCTCGCGGCGGGCTGTCCGGTGATCGCGAAACCGGCCGAGCAGACCCCGCTGATCGCCACCGCGCTGCTGGAAATCGTGCAGGACACCGGATTGCCCGACGGCGTGCTGCAGTCGCTGACTACCACTCGGCCCGCGGAACTCGTCGGCGTACTGCTGGCCGACCGGCGGCTGCGCAAGGTCAGCTTCACCGGTTCCACCGAGGTCGGACTGGGCCTGCTGCGCCAGACCGGCGACATCCTCCGCCGCACGTCGCTCGAAATGGGCGGGCATTCGCCGGCGATCGTGTTCGAGGACGCCGATCTCGAAGCCGCCGCGGCGGGCGTCGTCGCCGGGAAGTTCTTCAACGCCGGGCAAAGCTGCACGGCGGTGAACCGGCTGTACGTCCACGAAAGCGTCCGCGACGACCTGCTTTCCTTGATCGAAAAGAAAACCGCCGCGCTGAAGGTCGGCCGAGGCGACGCCGAAGGCACCGCCATCGGCCCGCTGATCGACGAAGCCGGGCTGGCGAAGGTGGAAAACCAGGTCGCCGACGCCGTCGGCAAGGGCGCGCGCGTGCTCGTCGGCGGCAACCGGTGGACGGATTCCGCGCTGCCAGGCCATTTCTTCGAGCCGACCGTGCTGGTCGACGTCACGCCGGACATGCTCATCAGCCACGAGGAAACGTTCGGCCCGGTGCTCGCCGTCGCTACTTTCCGCACCGACGACGAAGCCGTGGAATTGGCCAACGCCACCGACTACGGCCTCGCCGCTTACGTGTTCGGCTCCGATCTGCGACGCATCTGGCGCACGCTCGACCGGCTCGATTTCGGCGTGCTCGGCGTCAACGATCCGGCGCCCGTGCGCCCGGAACTTCCGTTCGGCGGCCAGAAAAACTCCGGCCAGGAACGCGAAGGCGGGGCCGAAGGCATCGACGCCTACACCGAGACCAAAGCCGTCGCTCTGCGGTTCTGAAACCGCTCCCCGAAAGGAATCCGCCTTGACCACCGCTGACCTCGCCGCCGCCGACCAGCGCACCCTCATCCATCCGCACACCGTCATCGGCGTCCCGGCCGAACCCCTCGTCCTCGACCGCGGCGAAGGCGCGCTGCTCTGGGACACCGACGGCAACCAGTACCTCGACGGCACCTGCGGCCTGTGGCAGTGCCCGGTCGGCCACGGCCGCGCCGAACTCGCCGACGTCGCCGCCGAGCAGATCCGCAAGCTGGAGTTCTACTCGTCCTTCGGCGACTACTCCAACGCCCCGTCGATCCGTCTCGCCGAGCGCCTGCTGTCGCTCGCCCCGGCCGGGCTGGAACGCGTTTTCCTCACCAACGGCGGGTCCGAGGGCAACGAAACCGCGATCAAACTCGCCCGGCTTGCCTTCCACCACGCCGGTTCGCCCGAACGCACGGTGGTGCTGGCGCGGCACGGCGGTTACCACGGCATGGGCGGCGCTTCGCTGGCCGCGACTGGGATCGAGGGCCTGCGCGCCGGGTACGGTCCGCTGCTGCCGGACGTCGAATGGCTCGGCAAACCGCACGGCCTCGAACACGGTCCCCATGCGACAGAACTTCTGGTGGCAGAGCTGGAAAAGCGCATCGAGGAGATCGGTCCACATCGGATCGCCGCGTTCATCGGGGAGCCGGTGCTCGGCGTCGGCGGGATGGTGCCGCCGCCGGAGGGCTACTGGCCGCGGGTGCGGGAAGTGTTGCGCCGCCACGGGATTCTGCTGATCATGGACGAGATCGTGACCGCCTTCGGTCGCACCGGGCATTGGTTCGGCAGCGAGCACTTCGGCGTCGAACCGGACATGATCGTTACCGCGAAAGGGCTCACCAGCGGGTACATCCCGATGGGCGCGGTCCTCATTGGACGCCGCGTGCTCGAACTCGCCGAGGGCGCGACGTTCCTGCACGGTTTCACCTACAACGGCCACCCGGTCGGCTCCGCGGTCGCGCTGGCGAACCTGGACATCATCGAAAAGGAGAAGCTGCTCGAACGCGCCACCGTCCTTGGCGCCCGGCTGCGCGCGCGGCTCGACCCGCTCGCCGAGCTGCCGCACGTGCGCGAGGTGCGCGGCGTCGGCCTGATGCTCGGCATCGAGTTCGCGGACCAGCCCACCGCGCCGGTGCAGGCGGGCTGCCGCGCGGACGGCGTGGTGGTCCGCGCGTCCGGGACCAGCATCGTGCTGTCCCCGCCGCTGGTGATCACCGAGGACCAGATCGACACTTTGGCCGACGTGCTGTGCAAGCACGTCGCGGCCGCGGCGAGCTGAACGGAGGAGCCATGAGACGCCGGATACCGACGCTGCTGTCCGCCGCGCTTCTGCTCACCACTGCCGGCTGCGCGATTTCCGAGGGCGGCCCGAACTCGCTCGTGTTCGCCTCCTACGGCCAAGGCGCGTACCAGGCGGGCCAGCGCGCCGCGTGGCTCGACCCGTACGAGCAGCAGACCGGGACCACCGTCACCATCGACGGCCCGTCGAGCAACGCCAAGCTCAAGGCGATGGTCGAGGCGGGAAAGGTGACCTGGGACGTCGTCGACACCGACGCGTCCGCTGCCGCCGCGGTGTGCGGGAGCCTGCTCGAACCCGTCGACATGGGAGCGCAGGCCGCCGGGTTCCCGGAGGGCTCGCTCACCGATTGCGGGGTGCCGGACGCCTTCTTCGGCATGATGCTGATGTACGACTCGAAGGTCTACGGCAAGAACCCGCCGGCGAAACTCGCGGATTTCTTCGACCCGAAGCAGTTCCCCGGCCGCCGCATCATCTACGGCGGAGACCCGAGCGTCGGCACCATCGAGGCCGCGCTGCTGGCCGACGGCGTGCCGCGGGACAAGCTGTATCCGCTCGACATGCGCCGCGCGCTGCGGATGTACGACCGGATCCGGCCGCAGCTGTCCATCACCAGCACGTACGGCGACCAGCAGCAGCGCATGGCCGGCGGGCAGGCGGACATGGCGCTGATCGTCAGCGCGCGGGCGTTTTCGCTGCTCAAGGCGGGGGCGACGAACTGGAAGGTGGTGCCGGGCATCCCGGTGCCGGTGACCTGGGACGTACTCGTGGTGCCGAAGGGGACGGCACGCGCCGAGGAGGCGAAGAAGCTCATCCGCTTCGCCTCGCAGCCGGCGCAAGCGGCGGACTTCGCCGCACGGGCGGGCGTGGGACCGGCCAACACGGCCGCCCCCGCCGCCCGTTCGGAGATCGGCCGCCAGCTCGACATCTGGGGCGAGGGCAAGGAGGACTTGCGAGTGCTCAGCAACGTGCGTTATTGGGCGGCGAACCGGCCCGCGCTGGTGAAGGCGTGGTCGGATTGGACGACCGGATGACCGCCGTGGCGACCCGGCCCCCGGCCTTGCCGCAGGCCGGACCCGGGCGTGAACGCCGGCGGACTTCGTGGCTGCTGCTCCCCGCGGCGGCGGTGGTGCTGGTGTTCTTCTTCTATCCGCTCGCCGTGATTTTGTGGCGGAGCTTCACCGAACCGTCGTTCGGGGTCGGCAACTACCTGGCGGTGCTCGGCGACGAGGTGCAGCTCCGGGTGATGCTGCGGACTTTGCGGACCGCGCTGATCATCACCGCGGCCACGCTCGTCATCGCCTATCCCTACGCCTACGCGATGACACTCGTCGGCCGTCGCGCCCGGTCGGTGCTGACACTGCTGGTCCTGATGCCGTTCTGGACCAGCCTGATGGCGCGCAACTTCGCCTGGTACGTGCTCGAACAGCGCGGCGGCGTCATCGAGAAGGCGCTGGCGGCGATCGGCATCGACGGGGTCGTGCTGCTGGGCTCGGTGGCCGGCGTGACGGTCGCGATGGTGCAGGTGATGCTGCCGTTCATGGTGCTGCCGCTGCAAAGTTCGATGCTCAGCATCGACCGGAGCCTGCTGCACGCGGCGGGCAGCCTCGGCGCGCGGCGTCCGGTGGCGTTCCTGCGGGTGTACGTGCCGCTGTCGATGCCGGGCGTGCTGGCCGGGGTTTCGGTGGTGTTCATCATGTCGCTGGGCTTCTACATCACCCCGGCGCTGCTCGGCACGCCGCAGCAGGCGCTGGTCGCGCAGGTGATCGGCACCCAGGTCAACGATCTGCTCGACTTCGCGGGCGCGGGTGCGCTCGGGACGATCCTGCTGGTCGTCACGCTCGTGGTGCTCGCCGTGCTCAGCCGCGTGGCCGCGCCGCTGGGCACCAGTGCTGCCGGAGGTGCCGACCGTGGCTGACAATCCGTCCATCAGCAGGGCCGCCGCGGTGCGGCAGCGCAGCCTCGGCTGGGGTCTGCGCGGGTGGGTCGTCCTCGTGGCGTTCGTGCTCGTCGCGCCGACGCTCGTGGTGATCCCGATGAGCTTCGGCGCGGGCTCGACGTTCGAGTTCCCGCCGAAGGACTGGTCGTGGCATTGGTACGCGGAGTTCTTCACCAGCAAGCAATGGCTGGCCGCACTGGCGAACTCGGTCCAGGTCGGGGTGCTCGCCGCCGCGCTGGCGACCGTGCTCGGCGTGGCTGCCGCGCTCGCGCTGGACCGGATGCGCCGGGGCGGCGGAGTCGTCCGGCAGCTGCTGATGGCTCCGATGATCCTGCCCGGCATCGTCGTCGCGGTCGCGATCTACGGGGTTTTCCTGCGCTGGCAGCTGAACGGCACGATGCTCGGTTTCGTGCTGGCGCACGCGGTGCTGGGGCTGCCGTTCGTGCTCACGTCGGTGCGGACCAGCCTCGCCGGGTACGACCCGATCATGGAGAAGGCCGCGGCCAGCCTCGGCGCGCCCCGGTTCGCGACGCTGCGCAAGGTCGTGCTCCCGATCATCGCGCCCGGGGTGCTGTCCGGGTTCGTGTTCGCCTTCGCCACCTCGTTCGACGAGGTCGTGGTCGCGTTGTTCCTGCAGACGCCCGCGATCAAGACGCTGCCGGTGAAGATGTACGAATCGATCGTGCTGGAAATCGACCCGACGATCGCCGCCGCGTCGAGCCTGATCGTCGTGTTCACCACCATTCTGCTGTTCGTCCCCGCCGTTTTGCGCCGAAAAGAGCAATCATGACTGACGGAATCGCGACCGCCCACGTGACGAAGGCGTACCCCGGCGTCGACCGGCCCGCCGTGGACGACGTCTCGCTGCACATCGCCGACGGCGAGTTCATGACCTTCCTCGGCCCGTCCGGTTCGGGCAAGACGACGATGCTGTCGATGATCGCCGGGTTCACGCCGCTGACGTCCGGATCGATCACTGTGGACGGTCAGGAGATTTCGCGGCTCAAACCGCACCGGCGGAATCTGGGCGTGGTTTTCCAGCAGTACGCGCTGTTCCCGCACATGTCGGTGGCGCGCAATGTCGCTTTCGGACTGACTCAGCGCAAGGTGGCGAAGGCCGAGATCTCCCGGCGGGTGGACGAGGTGCTGGAGCTGGTCGGGCTGTCGGCGGTGCGGGACCGGCTGCCGCGCCAGCTTTCCGGCGGTCAGCAGCAGCGCGTGGCTCTCGCGCGAGCGGTGGTGTACGAACCGCGTGCGCTGTTGATGGACGAGCCGCTGGGTGCGTTGGACAAGAAGCTGCGTGATCAGTTGCAGCGGGAAATCGCGCGGATGCACCGGGAATTGGGGATGACGTTCCTCTTCGTGACGCACGATCAGCAGGAGGCGCTCACGCTGTCGGATCGGATCGCGGTCTTCAACGACGGCCGGATCGAGCAGGTCGGTACGCCGGAGGAACTGTACGAGCGACCGGAGACCTTGTTCGTCGCGCAGTTCATCGGGGAGTCCAATGCGTTGTCGCTCACGCCGGGGGAGGTGACGATCGTGCGGCCGGAACGGTTGACGCTGCACACTTCGGCGGATCCAGTCCCGAGTGGACACCAGCGGGCGAGCGCGCGGGTGACTGACATCGTGTACGTCGGCGATCACACGCGGATCTGGTTGCGGTATTCGGACGGTGCGCGTGGTTGCGCGGTGGTGTCGGCCGGGGTCGCGCACGAGCACCGGCCGGGGGACGAGGTGATCGCGGCCTGGCATCCGGAGCATCAGGCCGTGGTGCCGAGCGGCGGCGTTCCGGAATTGGCGGCGGTATGACTGAGGAATTGCTGCTGCGCGGCGGCGTGGTCCGGACTTTCGATCCGGCGGTCGGGACCGCTTCCGCGGTGCTGGTGTCCGGCGGCCGGATCGCCGCGGTCGGCGACGACAAGACGGTTTCCGCCGCGGCTTCGCCGGAGGCGCGGGTCGTCGAGCTGGCGGGCCGGACTGTCCTTCCTGGACTGAACGACGCCCACCTGCACCTGGCCTTCCACGCCGCAGCCGGTCCGGAGTTCTGTGTGGACCTTTCCGCTGCCTCTTCTTTGGACTCGGTGGCCAGCGCTTTGGCCAGTGCGCCGCCGGGGGAGTGGATCGTCGGCCGAGGCTGGCGGGAAACGACGATCGCCGAATTCGCGGACGGCCGAGCGGTGCCGACTCGCGCCTGGCTCGATGCCGTGACCGGTGCACAGCCGACGGTGCTGCATCACGCGTCGTCGCACGAGGTTTGGGCGAACAGCGCGGCGCTTCAGCGGGCAGGAATCACCGCGTCGACGCCGGATCCCGAAGCTGGGGAGATCGTGCGCGACTCCTCCGGGGAGCCGACCGGGGTGCTCGTGGAGAGCGCGCAGGAACTGGTCGCTTCGCTGGTGTCGCAGCCGAGCCGTTCCGTCCGGCTGGACGCGATCGTCCGCGGCATGCAGCGGCTGAACGCCCTCGGGATGACCAGCGTGACCGACCCGATCGTCCCGCCCGATCTGTGGCGGGACTACCGGGACCTGCACGCCGCCGGCCGCCTCCGGCTGCGGATCACCGCGCTGCTGCACTGGAACTGGCCATCGCCGACGACGTCCGCTGCCTCGTTGGCACAACTGCTGGACGAGACGGATTTCGCGCAAGGCGACGACCTGCTGCGGATCGGCGGGATCAAACTGTTCGCCGACGGAGTGCCGACGCACTGCACCGCGTGGATGCACTCGCCGTATCCGTCCGGCGAGCACGGAAGCCTGGTGACCTTCGGCCCCGACGACGACGCGCGAGTACGGGAACTGCACGAGCTGATCCTGGTCGCCCATGTGCGGCGGGTGCGGGTGCAGGTCCACGTGACCGGGGACCGCGCCGCGGACGCAGTGGTCGACGCGATCGAGGCGGCGCAGGCGGCCGACCCCTGGCCGGACGCGCGACACGCCCTGATCCACGGCACCTTCTTGTCCTCCGCGGTGCTTTCGCGGCTGGCGCGATCCGGCATCGGCGTGATCACCAGCTCGCTGATGCGGACCTACAGCGGCCCGTCGATGGTCCGCGTGCTGGGCGAGTCTCGGTGGGCAGACGCTTTCCCCGCACGGGCGCTGCTGGACCACGGAGTGATGGTCGCCGACAGCTCGGACGCACCGGTGACTGTCCCGGACTGGCGCCGCGGCGTCGCGACGTTCACCGGCTCGCCCGGGCCGAACGCGTACTCTCTCGTGGCCAGCCCGCTGACCAGGGAGGAAGCGCTGCGGCTGTGGACCACCGGCCCCGCCTGGCTCGAACACGCGGAGGCTTTCAAGGGCACGCTCAGTGTCGGCTCCCTCGCCGACCTCGCGGTTTTCGCCCACGATCCGGTCACCGCTGCGGACGAGGAGTTGCTCAGCGTACGGTCGGAATTGACCGTGCTCGGAGGACGCGTAGTGGCGGAGTGAGGGTTCGTGTACAGCAGCAACACCGACGCCGATCGCGGCGCTTTCGTGTGGATGGTGAAGAACGCCGTCGTCCCGCGGCCGATCGCGTGGGTGAGCACGGTGGACAGCGCGGGCGTGCGGAACCTCGCGCCGTTCAGCTACTTCGCCCCGCTGACGATGGACCCGCCGACGGTCGTCTTCTCGATTTCGGAAGCGCCTAAAGACACTCTGACCAATATCGAGGCCCTGGGCGAGTTCGCGATCACGATAGCGCTGAGCGGCCAAGAGGAACTCGTCGCGCGCACTGCGTCCACAGTGGACTCTTCGGTGGACGAGGCGGAACAGGTCGGCTTGTCGTGGACTGCCGGGGTGCGGATCGCCGTCCCGCATCCCGCCGGGGCGGGCCCGAGCCTGGAGTGCACGCTGGTGAAAATCGAGGAGTTCCGGGGCTCGCACCTGGTGTTCGGCGAGGTGGTCGGAGTCGCGGTGGACGACCGGCTGCTGCGCGCGGACGGACGGCTGGACCAGGACGCGTACCAGCCGGTGGGCCGCATGGGCGGCGCGACGTTCACCCGGGTGGACAACTGGGTGCGGGTGCCGATCCCCGCTCCGGAGGAGCTGCTGGCCGGCCAGGTCCGTGAGGGGAACCCTGAGGGACTCTGAATCCGTCAGGGTTCCCCTCACGGACCGCAAAGTCGGCTGAGCCGGCTCGGGTCGTAGTCTTGGTCTCGTACCTGAGCAGGGAGGTTTTCGTGGCTGACGCAACTCTTCCCGGGGTCCTCGCTCGGCTTGAGGAGCTCGACGATCCTAGAATCCGCGCTGTCAACGAGAGCCACGGCGACGACCACAGCGTCAACCTCGGCAAGCTCCGTGCCCTCGCGAAAGAGCTCAAAGCCCAGCCGGACCTCGCCCGCGAACTGTGGCGGACCGGCGACACCAACGCCCGTCTGCTGGCCCTTCTCGTCGCCAGGCCGAAGCAGTTCGACCGCGACGACCTCGACGCCATGCTGCGCGAGGCCGTCAAACCGAAGGTCCAGGACTGGCTTATAACGAACATCGTCAAGAAGAGCCGCTACGCCGAGGAACTCCGCGTCGCCTGGCTCGAAGACCCCGACCCGGTGGTGGCGAGCGCGGGCTGGGCGTTGACCGTCGACCGCGTCGCCAAGAAGCCGGACGGGCTGGACCTTCCCGGGCTGCTCGACGTCATCGAAGCCGAGATGAAGGCCGCCCCGGAGCGGCTGCAGTGGGCGATGAACCACTGTCTCGCGCAGATCGGCATCGAGAACCCGGACCTGCGCGCCCGTGCGATCGGCATCGGGGAGCGGCTGGGCGTGCTCAAGGACTACCCGACTCCGCCGAACTGCACCTCGCCGTACGCGCCGGTGTGGATCGCGGAGATGGTCAAGCGGCAGGCTTAGCGAAAACCCCGATGAAAACCATGCTGGCAGCCAAAAACGGTCCCGAGGCCAGCGCTGCCAGCCACTTCTCACCGGTCGCCCGCTCCAGCTGACCCGCCCGCACCGCGCGTTCGGTGTTCCGGCTCAAGCCGAGAATCTTGTCCGCCGCCTCGAAATCGCGGAACACCGGCGTGGCAACCGAAACGTCGAGCACCTCGAATCCCGCGCCTGAAGCCAGCCGCGGCAAGGAACGGCCGACAGTCGCGTTCCGGACCATCGTCGAGCACACGAACCGGTTGAACGCCCGGTTCGTCGAGAGCTCCCCGGGATCGACCACCAGGCTGTCCCAATCCGGCTCGGCCACACAAGCCAGCCCGCCGGGGCGCAGGACCCGGTGCAGCTCCGCGAAAACCGCGGCGGGATCGGCGACGTGCTGCACCATCCGGTCCGCCCGGACCCGGTCGACGCTCGACTCGGCCAGCGGCAGCGCGTGCGCGTCGCCCAGCCGGACGGAGATCCGCGGCGTCCCGGCGACCCGTCGCCCGGCCTCCTCGACCATCGCCGGTTCCATGTCCACGCCGAGGACCGCCCCCGACGAACCCACCGCTTCAGCCATGGCGGGCAGATCGGTGCCGGGACCGCAGCCGACGTCCAGCACGGTCAGGCCGGGCCGCAGGTCGAGCGCGGCCAGCACTTGCCGTTTGTAATCGCGCCCGGCTTCGGCGACTTGGGCGTAGTAGTCGATTTTGTCCGGTCGAGGAACGCCGAAAGTCATGTTTCGAGTGAACCAGAGGTCTCGGCGAGTGCGATGAAGCTGGTCCAGTCCGGATCGGACAACCCGAGATGCGCACCGGCCTCGGCGAGGGAGGAAGCCGCGGAATCGAGGAACCACGACGCGGTCAGCACCATGCTCGCCGCGGCGGCGGGAGCGCGGCGCACGCCCTCGGGAGTGAGGTCCTGGGCGTTGAGCGTGTAGACGGCGGAGTCGAGCAGCCGGGCGACGAGGCTGTAGGCGTTGGCCGCTTCCGTCGTGCGGGTGAGCGCCCGGAAGCGAGGGCGGGCGGCTTCCGCCAGCGCCGGGGTCAGCAGGGTGCGCAGCCGCGGCCATTCCGCCGCCATGTGCTCGCCCAGCCACCCGGACAGCCGCTGGTACCGCGCCGCGGCCTGCTCGAACCGGGCACGCAGGGCGATCAGCTCCGCGGGCTCGGATTCGCCTTCCATGAAGAGAATTCCGGTCGTCGCGACCACCGCCGGGTCGTTGAGGTCGACACAGCCGACGGCGCCGTGCGCGGGATCGAGCCGGTCGGGAGCGGGGCTGTCGGACCACCGGGCGGCCAGCAGTTTCAACGCGTTGGAATCGCGCCGCCAGGCCGCCGCCTCCTCGATCTTGAGCACCGAGTGGTAGCGCTCGTGCTCGCGGTGATCGCGCGCCACCTGCACGTATCCGGCCAGTTCCGCAGGCGACGGACCGGGAGCTCCGACAGTCATGTCCTCGAGTCAACCAGAAAACGCTTCAGTCCAGCGCCAGCGCTTTCCGGAGACCGCCGACATCATCCAGCAATTCGGCCACCCCAGGACGGCTCGCGGACGCGGCCGGATGCGCGAACCGTACCTCGACCTTCCACTCGCCGAGGGGGAGCGGCAACCGCCGCACCGTGCCCCGCTCCATCGCCCGTGCCGCGGCGAAATGCGGGACCACCGCGACGTAATCGTCGTCCTCGGCGAGCTGCAACGCGGTCCCCGGCAAACCGATCGTGTGCACCGGCCGGTCCGCGGGCCGCTCCGGATGTTCGAACGCCGCGGCGAGCGATTCCGCGCCGACACCCCAGCGGTAGACGAGCACGGGACTGTCGGCCAGATCGCCGAACCGCAGCCGGGACCGCGTCGCCAGCGGATGGCCGGGACGGCAGACCGCGACGATGCCGGACCGTCCGATCCGGACTGAACGGAGGTCGTCCCCGGGCGGACGCGACAGCAGGAATCCGGCGTGCGCGCTGCCGTCTCGCAGCCGTTGCAGAACCTCGTCGCTGTGCGCGACTCGGCAGTGCACCGCGATCGGACGGCCCGCCAACACCGCCAGGACCGGCGGGAACACCGACGAACCGAGACTGGCCGGCGCGGCCAGCACGAGCCGTTGCGACCGTTCGGCGCCGACCTCGGCGACGGCTTCGTCCAGCAGTCGCAGACAGCGTCGCGCGTACTCGGCGAGCTGCGCACCGGCTGTGGTCAGCACGCTGCCCCGCGCGCCGCGCTCGAACAGCTGGACCCCGAGCCTGCGCTCCACCGCGGCGAGCCGATTGCTCACCGACGGGGCGGAAAGCTGCAGCTCAGCGGCTGCGGCGGAGAAGCTGCCGAGCCGGGCGGCGGCGTCGAGCACCACGAGGTCGGTCGTTTCGACGGGCACTTGAGCCATAGCCTCAGCTTAAGGCCAGCCGTAACGGATGTCTGTCTACCGCAATGCTCGCCGGTGCGTCACGGTGGACCGATGAACGAGGCAAGCAGAACTTCGGGCAACGACGCCGCGACAGTTTCCGCTGCGGCCGACCACCGGTTGCGGCGCGCGCTGGGCACGCCTTCGCTCGCGATGCTGACATTTTCCAGCGTGATCGGGTCGGGATGGCTGCTCTCGCCCTACACCGTCGCGCGCCAGGCCGGGCCCGCCGCCCTGCTGACCTGGGTGATCGGCGGCGGGGCGACGCTGCTGGTCTGCCTGGTGTTCATCGACCTGGCGTTCCGCAATCCGATGTCCGGCGGCAACGTCCGCTGGCCGCGGATGGCGTCCGGGCCGCTGGTCGGCACCGCGGTGAGCTGGGCGATCCTGCTGCAGGCGGTGTTCGCCGGGCCGAGCGAATCGACCGCGGTCGCGCAGTATCTCGGCCGGTGGCTGCCCGGACTGCTCGGCGAGGACACGCTGAGCTGGGAAGGCCGGCTCTTCGCCGCGGCGCTGCTCCTGGTGTTCTGCTCGGCCAGCTTCTTCGGCGTCGTCTTCATCACGCGGCTCAACAACGTGGTCACCACGGTCAAGCTGATCGTCCCGGCCGCCACCGTGATCCTGTTGCTGGCCAGCGGTTTCGACTCGAACAACTACGCACTCGGCGGCGGTTTCGCGCCGTACGGCATCTCGTCGGCGCTGATGGCCGTGGTCGGCGGCGGCGTGGTCTACGCCTTCACCGGCATCAACGGCGCGGCGGTGATGTCCGGCGAAGCCCGCAACCCGCGCAAATCCGTGCCGCGCGCGACGCTGATCGTGCTGGCAGGTTCGGTGTTGCTGTATCTAGGATTGCAGTTCGCGATGATCTACACGCCGCCGGCCGGGCTGCTCGGTTCCGGCTGGCGCGGCATGAACCTGACGTCGCCGCTCGCGCAGCTGGCCGGTCTCCTCGGCATGGGCTGGCTGTCCGCCGTGCTGATCGCGGACGCGGTGTTCTCGCCGTCCGGCAGCCTGCTGATGGGCACCTCGATCAAGGCCCGCTACACCTACGGGGCGGCGCAGAACGGCTTGCTGCCACGGCTGTTCACCCGCGTCAGCGGACGTTGGGGCGTGCCGTGGGCGGCGCTGGCGTTCAACGCGTTGATCGGCGCGACGGTGATCCTCAGCTTCGGCAGCTGGGAGTCGATCGTCAGCTCTCTGAGCTTCTTCTACGGCCTCAGCTACGCCGTGGTGTCGGTCGCCGCGACGATCCTGTACCGCACCGAGGACGGCGAAGGCTGGCTCGGCCGGTGGGCGACCCCGGTCGGCGCGGCGTCCTTTGTGGTGTCCGGCCTGATCCTGTACTGGTCCGGCTGGGCGAAGATGCGGATCGCGCTGCCGCTGCTGCTCGTCGGCTTCGTCATCTACTTGATCCGCCGCGCGACCCGGTCCGGTCGCTCGAATACCCCGGTGCTGCAAGGGGTTTGGCTGATCGGCTGGCTGCTCGTGCTCGGCGCGCTGTCCGCTTTCGGGTCCTTCAAAGGCACCGGGACGATCGCCGCGCCGTACGACTCGCTCGCCGCGGGCGCGGTCAGCGCGGCCACGTGGTGGCTCGCACACCGGTCCGGGGTGCGGTACCGGATCGCGGAACAGACAGAATCCTCGGCGCGGCCCCAAGTTCTGCCCGCCGGGTGAACTCAGCGAAAGGGAGAAGAAACCAGATGACCGACACGCACGACCCCGGCTTCGCCTGGGACCTGGCGAAGTCCCGCGAGCGGCGCACGAAACGCTGGTCGGTGTACGGGCCGGACGTGCTCGACCTGACTGTCGCCGAAATGGACCTGCCGATCGCCGAGCCGATCCTGGCCGTGCTGCGCGACGCGGTCGAACGGCAGACCTTCGGCTACCCCATTCCGGCCGCGCAGTCGGGGCTGCCGGAAACCGCCGCGAAGTGGCTCACCGAAACGCACGGGCTGACCGTCGACCCCGGCGAGATCCGGCTTCTGCCGGAGCTGATGAAAGGCATCACCAACGCGCTGCGCGAGTTCACCGCGCCGGGCTCCGCGGTGATCGTGCCGACGCCGACGTACCGGAGCTTCTTCGGCGCCATCTCGCTGGCTGACCGGGAAGCGGTGCAGGTCCCGCTGCTGAAGGGACACCGGCTCGACTACGACCGGATCGACGCCGCCTTCGCCGCCGGTGCGGGCAGCCTCCTGTTGTGCCACCCGGCGAATCCGGTCGGGCGGATCTTCTCGCCTCCCGAATTGCGGCAACTGGCGGAGATCGCCGAACGCCACGGCGGCCGGGTGATCAGCGACGAGGTGCACGCGCCGCTGCGCTACGGCGTGGACTTCGTGCCGTACGCCGCGGTCAGCGAGACGGCCCGGCGGCAGGCGGTGACGTTGTTCAGCGCCTCGAAGGCGTGGAACATCGCGGGACTGCGCTGCGGTTTCGTCGCACTGACCAACCCGGACGACTGCTCGCGCTGGGACCGGCTGCCAGGCGCGGCCAGCGGAGGCATCAGTCCACTCGGGATGGTCGCGTCCGCCGCCGCGTTCGAGCACGGCGCGCCGTGGCTGGAGCGTGCGCTCGCCTTCCTGGACGCCAACCGCCTCCGCTTGGCCGCCCAGTTCGCCGCCGCCGGTCTGCCTGAGGTCTATCAACCGGCCGACGCGACCTATCTGGGCTGGCTGGACCTGCGCCGGCTGGGCTTGGCCGATCCCGCGCAGCTGCTGCGGGAGAAGGCCAGCGTCGCGGTGACCGCGGGGCCGGACCACGGGACGAGCGGAGCCGGATTCGTGCGGCTGAATTACGCCACCGAGCCGGACGTTCTGGCTGATGCGGCCGCGCGGATCATCCAAGTGCTGGAATGATCCCCATGACTGTCCTCACCGAAGACCGCGCCCGGTACTGGCTGGACCGCTGGGACCGGCAGCAGGAGCACTACCTGCCCGACCGCGAGGAACGGTTCGCGGTGCTCGGCGATGTGCTGGACGAGCTGATCCCGCGCTCGGACCCGCTGATCGTCGACCTGGGCGTCGGCCCGGGTTCGCTCGCGACGCGGCTGCTGGCGCGGTTCCCCGGTGCGAGGGTGGTCGGGGTGGACGCTGATCCGCTGCTGCTCGGGCTCGCCGATCTCGCCTACGGCAGCGCTCGGTTCCGCACTGTCACGGCCGACCTGCGCCAGCGTGGTTGGTACGAGGCGCTCGGGCTCGACCGCGCGCCCGACGCGTTCGTCAGCACGACCGCGCTGCATTGGATGAACCGCCTGCCGCTGCGTGATCTGCTGGCGGTGTGCGGCGAAGTCCTTGCTCCTGGCGGGGTCTTCGTCAACGGCGACCACCTCTATGAGGGCGACGCCGGACCTCGGCTGGACACCCTGAACCGCGCGCTGACCCAGCGGCGCGCGGTTCGGGCCGGGATCGCGCGGAACGAGGATTGGGCGGCTTGGTGGCAGGCCGTCGAGGCGGCTCCGGAGCTGGCCGGGCTGGTCGCGGAGCGGGACGGCGGGTTCGCGCATGAGGTGACTGATCGGCCGTCTGTGCATGATTACCTGGCGTTTTTGCGTGAGGCCGGGTTCGCCGAGGCCGGGACGGTGTGGCAGGTGGGGGATGATCGGATTGTCGTCGGGATCCGTTGAGTTGGGGCGCGGTTGCCTGGTCTTCTGAGTGGGCGGGGTTTGCCGAGGTCGGGACGGTGTGGCAGGTGGGGGATGATCGGATTGTCGTCGGGATCCGTTGAGTTGGGGCGCGGTTGCCTGGTCTTCTGAGTGGGCGGGGTTTGC